>CAWDOZ010000118.1:0-15480 GCA_963803935.1 uncultured Fibrobacterota bacterium
CAACGCCGTCGGCGACATCGACATTCACCACGGTAGGTATACCGAATGCGCCGTTACTGAGCTCGCCGACGAACCTGGCATCGGGCCAGCCGGTGACGGGTGAGGTTCTGACGTGGGGAACGACGCCGAATGCGACCGGATATGAGGTGCAGGTGACGACGGATGGGAGTTTCGGGTCGACGATCTACATGCAGCGAGGTAGCCAGACGTCATTGACCCTCAGCGGACTTGATAGCGGGACGATATACTACTGGCGCGCAGGAGCGAAGGACCAGGCGGGGCATAGTGCACCATGGGCTGCGGCACAGAGTTTTGTGACGGCCATGGCGATTCCCGGCCTGACGGCCCAGGTGAGCCCGGTTGTTACGTTGACGCCGACGCTGACATGGGGAAGCGTGACCGGAGCATCGAGTTATGATGTGCTGGTAACGGTAACGAGCAGCAAAGCGACGGCATTCAGTGCGAACGTTTCGTCTGCGGCGGGAACGAGTGCAACGACTTCGGCTCTTGCCTGGAATACGGGTTACACGTGGCAGGTGACTGCGAATGGACCGCAGGGCATGACCGCAGAGACGACGCCGTCGGCGACATCGACTTTTACTACGGTAGGTATACCGAGTGCGCCGTTACTGAACTCGCCGACGAACCTGGCATCGGGCCAGCCGGTGACGGGTGAGGTTCTAACGTGGGGAACGACGCCGAATGCGACCGGATATGAGGTGCAGGTGACGACGGACGGGAGTTTCGGGTCGACGATCTACATGCAGCGAGGTAGCCAGACGTCATTGACCCTCAGCGGACTTGATAGCGGGACGATATACTACTGGCGCGCAGGAGCGAAGGACCAGGCGGGGCATAGTGCACCGTGGTCTGCGGCACAGAGTTTTGTGACGGCCATGGCGATTCCCGGCCTGACGGCCCAGGTGAGCCCGGTTGTTACGTTGACGCCGACGCTGACATGGGGAAGCGTTACCGGAGCATCGAGTTATGATGTGCTGGTAACGGTAACGAGCAGCAAAGCGACGGCATTCAGTGCGAACGTTTTGTCTGCGGCGGGAACGAGTGCAACGACTTCGGCTCTTGCCTGGAATACGGGTTACACGTGGCAGGTGACTGCGAATGGACCGCAGGGCATGGCGGCGGAAACGACGCCGTCGGCGACATCGACATTCACCACGGTAGGTATACCGAGTGCGCCGTTACTGAGCTCGCCGACGAACCTGGCATCGGGCCAGCCGGTGACGGGTGAGGTTCTGACGTGGGGAACGACGCCGAATGCGACCGGATATGAGGTGCAGGTGACGACGGATGGGAGTTTCGGGTCGACGATCTACATGCAGCGAGGTAGCCAGACGTCATTGACCCTCAGCGGACTTGATAGCGGGACGATATACTACTGGCGCGCAGGAGCGAAGGACCAGGCGGGGCATAGTGCACCGTGGTCTGCGGCACAGAATTTTGTGACGGCCATGGCGATTCCCGGCCTGACGGCACAGGTAAGCCCGGTTGTTACGTTGACGCCGACGCTGACATGGGGAAGCGTTACCGGAGCATCGAGTTATGATGTACTGGTAACGGTAACGAGCAGCAAAGCAACGGCATTCAGTGCGAACGTTTTGTCTGCGGCGGGAACGAGTGCAACGACTTCGGCTCTTGCCTGGAATACGGGTTACACGTGGCAGGTGACTGCGAATGGTCCGCAGGGCATGACCGCAGAGACGACGCCGTCGGCGACATCGAGCTTCACCACGGTAGGAATACCGCAGGTGATGTCGCTGGTATCGCCGACCAATATGTCTTCAGGCGAGGTACCGGGAACGGTAACGCTGAGCTGGGAAACGGCAGCAAATGCGACGAGTTACCTTGTCCAGGTGGCGACCGATGGAACTTTCGGAGCGGGCACCACGGTGTTCAGCCAGAATGGGATACAACCGTCTTCATCGGGAAGCACGGTGAGTTCGGGTAACGTTACCGGGTTAACCAACGGTACAATATATTACTGGCGGGCAGGAGCAAAGGACCAGGCTGGAAACGGGAATGTGTGGGCAGGAGTGTGGAGTTTTGTGACGACCCTGTCGCAGCCGTCGTTGACGGCCCAGGTGAGCCCGGTTGTGACATTGACGCCGACGCTGACATGGGGAAGCGTTACCGGAGCATCGACTTATACGGTGGCGGTGACCAGCAGCGATGGTACGCAGGCATATACGACGACGGTATCGGTGACAAGCGCACTGGTTCCTGCCCAGAAGCTGGTATGGAATGGGAGTTACAATTGGTCCGTGATAGCAGCGAACGGCCAAACTCCGCCGATGACGCCCGAGGTATCGGGTGCCGGGACATCGAGCTTCACCACGGTAGGAATACCGCAGGTGATGTCGCTAACATCGCCGACCAATATGTCTTCGAATCTGTCGACGACATCGGTGACGTTGAGTTGGGAGAGTGCAGCGAATGCGACGAGTTATACGGCGCAGGTATCGACGGTATCGGATTTTTCGACGACATTATATAAGCAGAATAACAGCCCGTCGACGACAATGACTTTGACGAGTCTTGCTTCCGGTACGATATATTACTGGCGGGCAGGAGCAAAGGACCAGGCCGGAAACGGGAATGAGTGGGCAGGTCCGTGGAGTTTTGTGACGACGCTGTCGCAGCCGTCGTTGACGGCCCAGGTGAGCCCGGTTGTTACGTTGACGCCGACGCTGACATGGGGAAGCGTTACCGGAGCATCGAGCTATAATGTGCTGGTCACGGTAACGAGCAATAGCTCTATGGCATTCAGTGCGACGGTACTGTCTTCGGCAGGAACGAGTGCTGCAACTTCTGCTCTTGCCTGGAACACGGGTTACACGTGGCAGGTGACGGCGAATGGTCCGACGGCCATGACGCCGGCGACCTCGCCGACGGCGACCTCGACCTTCAATACTGTAGGTGTACCGCAGGTGCTGTCGCTGGTATCCCCGTCAAATTCGTCTTCAAGCGAGGTACCCGGATCGGTAACGCTGAGCTGGGAAACTGCGGCAAATGCGACGAGTTACCTGGTGCAGGTAGCGACAAACCTGGCATTTGGAACAGGGACCACGGTATTCAGCCAGAATGGGATACAGCCGCCTTCATCGGGGAGCACGGTGAGTTCGGGTACCGTCACCGGGTTAACCAACGGTACGGTATATTACTGGCGGGCGGGAGCAAAAGACCAGGCCGGAAACGGGAATGAGTGGGCAGGACCCTGGAGCTTTACGACCATAGTAGGTGCACCGGCGATTGCCTGCCCGGTCGACAATGCGATCGATATACCGGTGGCCATGACCTTAAGCTGGAATTCGACCGCGAATGCCACTTCGTATACGGTTCAGCTCTCGACCGGCAATACATTCAGCACCATCCTCGATGCGCAAACTCTGGGCACGACAATGCATGTCGAGTCCGGACTTTCCAACAGTACGAAGTATTTCTGGAGGGTGCTGTCGTCGAATCCCGCAGATGGAACCAGCGGTTGGAATGTCGACAGTTTCACGACTATAACGCCGCTGATGACCATTCCGTGTCTGGCGGGATGGAATATGATATCGCTTAATATCCGGCCGGTTGATTCCGGAATAGGTGCGGTCATCCCCTGGAATGTACCTGGGGCAACGAATGGCTTTATGCTGGTAAAGAATGGATACGGCGAAGCCTACATTCCATCACTGCAGATTGCGCAACTTGATACCTTGCAAACCGGCCAGGGATATCAGGTTTATACTCAATTCCCCGATACGATCCGCGTACAGGGGTCGTTACCCGATATCGCAACAAGCATATCGCTGAACAAGGAGTGGAATTTGATTGCATACCTTCCTCAGGCAAATATGTCGATTGAGACGGAGATGGCGGGCATCAGTAATGACATGGTCCTTGTTAAAGACAACGAAGGCAATGTCTACTCTCCTTATTTTTCGATTGACGGCATCGGCACCATGCAAGTAGGACAGGGGTATTATGTTTGCATGCAGAGTGCGGCAAGTTTCACCTATCCGGGGTTGAGCGCAGTAGCTAAAAGGCAGGCCGGGTCCGCACCCATGCTCGTTCTTCCAGCCCCGAGGCATTATGGCCATCATGAGAATACCGGCAATAATGCAACGATTATAGCCTCCAGGGTTTCGCTTGGTACAAGCCTGGCGCCGGACAGCTGTGAAATCGGCGCCTACAATGCTCAGGGTCATCTGGCAGGCTCCGGCACTGTTGTCCATGGACTTGCCGCCTTTGCCGTGTGGGGAGCTAATTCCCAGACCGGGCAGAAAGATGGATGCGGCAATTCGGAAAAGATCACTTTCAGGCTGTGGAATGGCAAACAGGAATATCCGCTCACTTTCACCTCGAGTAATGGAACCGAGGCGCACTACGTCACGCAGGGGATACTCATTGGCCAATTGGAAGTTCCCGAAGGTGCTTTGATTACCAAATTCGACCTTTCCAAGGTATATCCGAATCCCATCAAGGGCCTGGTAAAGGTTGAATTTGATGTGCCGTCGATTGCCGGTGCTTCCGGGCAGAATATCGAGATTAACGTATTCGATATGAAGGGAAGCCTCATCCATCAGGTTGCGAAGGGTATGTACCAGCCGGGTCATTACCTTGTTACGTGGAATACGGAAACCGATCGTGATTTGGTCGGATCAGGTGTTTATGTTATCCAGATGAAGGGACATGACTTCGAGAAGAGGATAAAATTGGTCAGAATAAAGTAGGTTCGGCAACAGGGCGTTCTTTTCATACCCGAATGTGAAGATCGCCCCTTTCAAAGGAAAGGGGCGATCTGGTTTTCCCAGGAGATGTTTTCATAAAGCCATGAAATGCGGCTTTGTTGCAAAGTGTCGGCAGTCCGATTAAAGCAGGCCTTTTTAAAAAAAAATCGGAACAACCTCTTGCGCTGATTTGAATATGAGTGACATAATGGTCGACGAGACGCAAACGGTTTGTCATCTGGAAGCATATAAAAAAACAGCTGCCGCAGCCAACCGCCGAAAAGGAGGTGCTGCGACGAAGGCAGCCATTCAGGCCGCATTTGTTTCGATTGCTTTGGTCGGGCTATTGGTGCGGGGATTGCAAGCGCAGCCAATCGCGCCGAACTTAGTATCGCCTGCCAACGGTGCCAAAAGCCAGCCGATTACTCCGGCATTAACATGGGGCATCGAAGCCGGAGCAAGTTATTATGGCGTGCAAGTTTCTACCGATTCAAACTTCGGGAGCACCGTATTCGAACTGAGTGCTTCGACTGCGACAGCGCAGGTTGCGGATAATTGCGTTGCAGGTACCATGTACTACTGGCGCGTAAATGCGACGGATGCCGGCGGATTGGGCCCATGGTCGGGAGTTTGGAGTTTTGCCACTGCGCATTTCAATGTGCGTTACAACACCGGTAACAACATGACCGTTTTTATTGTACCTGCCGTTCCGCCGAATATTTCTATCGATGATTCGGCGCTCCGGGCCGGTGATGAAATCGGTGCATTCAATCAGAATGGACTCTGTGTGGGAGCGTCCGCATGGAGTGGATCAAATTCCTACATTACGATATGGGGAAACCCGGAGTATTTCAATGGAATCGCCACAACCCCGGATGAGTATGGAATAGAGAGGGGAGAAATAATTCAATACAGAATATGGCGAGCATCCCCCTTGAATCCAACCGATGGCAGGGAAGCCGCCGCGACACCTGCTTATGCTCCAATAAGCGCAATTATCCAGGAAAATTCTCCAATGTACGCGAGCGGCGATGTTGAGGCATTCGCAACGCTGACGGGAATATCGGTTCCGACGCTTATTTCACCTGCAAACGGGGCATTGGGGCAGGAAATGACCCCGGCTCTGGAATGGACCTCGATTGCCGGCGCAACGAGTTATGCCGTGCAGGTATCAACGGATGTGAGTTTTGGAAGCACCGTATTCAGTGAGATTGGCATCTCTGCCGGTGCAACAAACGTAAGCGCTAGCGTGGCCGGTGGATTATCGCATGGCATTACCTACTACTGGCATGCGGGAGCGAAAAACAGCGGCTGCGGCGGCGGGGTAAGCGGGTGGTCGCCGTCATGGGGCTTCACGACAATCGCCTTGCCGACACTTAATTTTCCGCCTGATTCCCAGAATGTTACCCTGCCGCCTGTTCTCCGGTGGAACTCCGAGCTCGATGCGAATACCTACAAACTTGAGATATCAACATCAATGAGTTTTTCCACGACCGTATTCGGCCTGGGAGGTTTGACCGAAACTTCAGATACCGTGATTGGTCTTAATTATGGGTACACCTACTTCTGGCGAGTTGGAGCCAGGACTCCCACCGGCATAAGCGGGTGGTCCAATGTCTGGAGTTTTGTCACGCCGGTGACCCAGGCAATCAAGCTTGCCCAGAATTGGAATATAAAGTCAATAAGCCTTCAGCCCCTCGATTCAAGTTTATCGGCAATGATCGGCTCCCCTGAGGATTTTATTGCGATAAAAGATATTTATGGTCATGTGTATCTCCCGTTTTATGGCATAAATCAACTCAGCACCTGGAGTATGGGAACGGGGTACCAGATTTACTCCCAAAATCCGGACACGTTCATAGTAACGGGATTTCCGGTGAATGCAGCTGCTACGCCAATTTCGATTGAAAAATCATGGAACATCATTGCGTTTTTACCCAATAGCGAAATGAACGTGGAAGATGCACTCGCTGCGATACGGAATCAGATACTCGTGGCTAAAAATAACGCCGGAGAGGCATATATTCCGTCATTAGGGATCAATCAGATAGGAAATATGGAAGTCGGCGAAGGCTATATGGTTTATGCACTGCAAGCCGTAACCTTCACCTATCCTCAGGTTGATACCGGTGTTAATAAAATTGCGGTGCATTCGTCCGATGCCGCTTCATTGCTCAGGTTGCCGGCTTTGAAACATTATCGGATTTCCATGAACACCGGAAATAACGCAACCTGCATTGGAAAGCTTGTTACCGGTGGAGGACATCCGGTTCCGGATAGTTGCGAAATTGGAGCTTTTAATGAACGGGGAATTCTTGTCGGTGCCGGAACCGTCATAGGTGGGAAATGCGCGTTTCCAGTATGGGGAAATGACCCGCAAGCAAAAAGCAACGATGGTTGCGCAACCAATGAAACTATCTCATTTAAATTATGGAACGGTAATCAAGAATATCCGCTGGAATTTTTTGCCGACAACCATTCGTCTTCGCGCTACGCTGCAAACGGAATTTTTATCGGTACCTTCACCGTTCCCGAAGAATTATCAATTAAGAGCTTCGACCTATCCAATGTTTTCCCGAATCCTTTCAGGGATCATTTAAAGGTAGCATTCGATGTCCCCGCCATGACCGGAACAGTATCTCAAGATATCGAAATTAATGTTTTTGATTTCAAAGGCAACCTTGTCCAAACCATTGCAAAGGGGCAATATGCCGCAGGGCATCATACTATATCATGGAACCTCTTACATGGTCGGGATGGTTACCAGGGCTCCGAAATATATGTAATTCGGATGAGAGCACCCGATTTTGAAAAACGCGTTAAAATTATCAGAGTAAGATAAGAATGCGGTAACTTTTTATTGATATAAGGAGAAATGAAGGTGGGTAAATTAGCGGGAAATATATGCAACGTGCTTGTTTTTATTTCAGGCATAGTTGTCAACGCCGGTGCTTTAACCCACTTCCAAATCGCCGATACGACAACCGGCAATAATATGCTGGTTATAGTTGATACGAATATTCACCCGAATATTAACGGCATTAATTTGATTCCCGGGGATGAAATCGGAGTTTTTAATACGACAGGGCTTTGTGTTGGAGCGGGACGGTGGCTCGGGTCCGCCAACCTCAGTATTGCGGTATACGGTCAGAATACCTATTCATCGACCACCGATGGCATGAGTGACGGTGAAAAAATGAGGTTTCGAATATGGGATTCCCTGTATGACATGGAGGCGCCGGTATGCGCCACATACGGTTCGTTTCAAGGCTATCCTCCGGACTCTACCTATATTCAAAATTCCCTGTCATTCCTTGCTTCTTTATCGGGAACGGCGGCTCCGGCAGCCCCGGAACTTGCCATGCCGGCGAATGGTGCCGTGAACCAATCGGCTTCATCACTGGAAATGAGCTGGAGCGTCTCGGCGTGGGCGGCTTCGTACGAGCTGGAAATATCGACTGCCGGCACCTTCGGCACGACGATTTACATTGAGGCGGGTGCTTCCTTGACGTCGGCAACCATAACCGGTCTTTCGAACAGCACGACCTATTACTGGCGGGTCAATGCATCGAATGCGGACAGCTCGAATTGGTCGGGTTCCTGGAGTTTCACGACTATTCTTGCGGCACCCGTAACGCCATCGCTTGCATCGCCGGCAAGCGGAACGATAAACGAGCCGGTATCGCTCAGTCTGAACTGGGACACGGTACCGGGTGCGGTGTCCTATGCGCTGGCAGTATCGACCGCCGCGGACTTCGGTTCGACGGTATCGAGCCGGACGGGCTTGACGGGAGCATCCGCCTCTATGGCGGGTCTTGCGGGCGGCACGACCTACTATTGGGAAGTAAATGCGGCGAACATCGGAGGAGCGAGCCTGTGGTCAAGCGCCTGGAGCTTTACGACCCTGGTAAATGTCATCCTGCCCGTCGATCCGGGCTGGAACATGATATCGTTCAATATCCGGCCGACAGATACCAATTGCTCCGCAATATTCGGCGATTCGGCAGCGATCGCAAACCGGGATAATTTCATTCTTATAAAGGACCTGTGCGGCGGGGTCTATTGCCCGACCCTTGAGATATGCGATTCGCTGGTGATGCAAACCGGAAAAGGCTACCAGTTGTATAGTTGCCTGGCCGACACGGTGCGAGCCGAAGGTTCGGCAATCGCCGCTTTCAGCACGCCGATCCCCTTGTTGCAAGGGTGGAATCTGCTGGGATACCTGCCCCGGACCAACCTCCCCATTGCCACGGCGCTTTCCGGCGTTGCCGGAAAGATCTGGCTGGTGAAGGATAACAACGGGGACAGCTACTGGCCGTCGTACGGCATCGACAACATCGATTCCATGATCGTCGGGCAGGGCTATTTTGCTTATATGACCGAGGCTGCATCGTTTACCTATTCCGGCGAAGCGAAACGGACGGCACATGGCGCTTCGTTGCTCAGGTTGCCGGAGGCAACGCACTATGCGAAGCATGCAAATACCGGGAACAATGCAACGATACTTGCCACTCTGGTATCGTTGGGTAACAAGCCGGCTCCGGACAGCTGCGAAATAGGGGCGTTCGACGGGAGCGGGAGGATAGTCGGGTCCGGGACGGTAATCCATGGCCTTGCCGCTTTTCCGGTATGGGGGCGGAATAGCCAGACAAGCATCAAGGATGGTCTGGGCGCATCCGAACCGATAACTTTTAAACTATGGAACAGGTCCAGGGAGTACCCGGTCGATTTCAAGACCAGCGATGGGCGAGCCGTCCGCTACTCTGCGCAGGGGATTCTTCTTGGAAGCTTTGAGGTGCCTGAGGGTGCGCTCGTTACGGAGTTTAAACTTGCCAGGGTATATCCCAACCCATTTCACGGGCTTGTGCAGATTGCCTTCGACGTTCCGGCTACCAAAGGGTTTGCCGCCCATGAGGTTGAGGTCAATATTTTCGGCGTAAACGGCACTCTGGTAAATCAACCGGTTCACGGCAAATATTCCGCCGGACATTATGTGGTCTCATGGAGCGGGGCGTCGATGGGCAATGGTATGGCCGGGCCGGGCGAATATGTTATTCAGATGAAGGCGGATAATTTTGATAAAAAACTGAAAATAGTCAAAATCCAATAGCGCCCGGCCCGTTTCGGACTACCTTCTTACAGGGTTGACAGGCGATTCGAGTACTCATTCGGCCACGATCAAAATTACCCGTTGAGCGGGGTAAAAATCCAAAATGAGAGTTCCTGAATGAGATGCGGGCCAAATCGGCTCCGTGAAGAGAACGGTTCGGTAAACCCGTGCAATACATGCAGGATACTATGGTGAAAAATGCGGATTAATTTAACAGCAGGTAGAAGCAGGAGGCTTTATTGTGCCGAGAATTACCAAAAAAAAACTTGAGCAACTTCAGCGTAAACTTGTAACCGACACCGCCATTGCAAAATTCCTCGGGATTTCCCAGCCATCCATTCATTATCTGCGTAAGGTATATGGCATCCCCTCCCGCTTTTCCGGCATTACCGACAGGAATAAACAAATAGGTTATCTTTATTCGCAGGGTTTTACGGCGGATGCTATTGCCGATAAATTCGGCCTTTGTGCGGGAAGGGTTTACCAGATAGCCAATGACGGAGGGGTGCATAAAAGAAAGAGAAAAAGGACCATTTCAAAACATTATGAAACGATCCTTTCACTGCATGAACAGGGGTTACCCGGCACTGCCATAGCCGAACATATCGGAATATGCTTTAATTATGTGTATAGGGTTATTCGGGTCGCCAGGGCGAAGGGGCATGTCCCGCATTTAGTAGAACAGGCTTAGCGGCCGCATTACAAATAGTTCCTCTCCCGGAGAAGATTGCAGGCTGCTTCGCGGTCCCCGGGCGCGCTTCTTAAAGGACCTTCAATCCGACAGCGTTTGCCGAAGCCATTCGATACACTGCGCAAATCCGGCCTTTCGCACCAATGATTCCCGGAAATGCCGGGTTGTGCAGGTTTACATGGACTGCATTGATGTTTGAAAGATCCCGCGTTCAGGAACCATCCGTTAATAAGGCAGGAAGCCCCCGGCCGAAAATAATGATCATGTCGCCATGATCAATGCGGCACCATTGAGCGGTTGACTCCCAGCTTAACGAAAATCTCGCAAACGCCTTATCATTTTAATTTTCCTGCCTGACAGTCCGATAATTTTCGCCCGCTATATTACCGGTAAGCGAGAGGAGATTCCTATGCTTGCAATCGGATCGCTGGTTACAATTGTCATGCTGGCCTGTTTTTATGTCGGAGTATTTGCCCTTGCAATCATTTTCATTCATTCGCATTTCGTGGACAGCATGAAAGGAGGAAATTAACGATAATAAAGGAGGGCCCCATCATCGGGGCTTATGGAATGACCCGGCGCATTCGGGATTGAGTACGGGAAAAGAGCCGCCGCCGGGGGCCGCGCAGCAGCCTGCCATGCGCTCGCTGTGCCTGTTCGAACAATTTCAGACACCTTTTCAAAGGAGCAAACCTATGTCGGGCAAACCTGGAAAATACGCCACATTTTTGACGGCTTTGCCGGCGGCAGTTCTCATTGCATCCGCCGGAATTGCCACCGCTGCCGTTCCGGATGGAGTCTATGGTCCGAATTCATGGCTTAACATCGCTCCGGGCAGCGACTCCTCCCAGCTCAACTTTTCATGGGCAACCCTGCATGCCGATTCAACGGCAATCGATGGCCAAGGCAATTTCGCAATTCCTGAAGTGCAAATTATCGATTCAAGTAACGGCGATACCGCGACGTTCCTTGGTGTAACCACGCAGGCATATTTCACGACAACTGCCACAACTGCAGCGGGCTGGTATCAGAACAAGGTAACGGTTAACGGACTTGCGCCCTCTACCAGCTATAAGTATCGTGTGGGCTATGGTACTACCTGGAGCGGGTGTTACTCTTTTAAGACCAGGAATCCAGGCACATCCTTTAACTTCATTGCCGTCGGCGACCCGCAAATCGGGGCGACTACCAGCCCCGAACCGGCTGCACAGGACAGCAACGCAATCGGCTACGACAGCACCGGCTGGCAGAATACTATTGCGGTTGCACTGCAAAAATATCCGAATACCGGTTTTCTGCTCTCAGAGGGAGACCAGATCGACAACACCTCATCGCAGAGCGGCGTGGACTCGCAATACGATGCCTACTTTACTCCGTCGCTTCTGAGCATTCCCGTCGCCACGGTGGACGGCAACCATGATTACGCTCTGGGTCAGTATTTCGGCTACCATTACAATCTGGCGAACCAGTCAACCGAAAACGGCGCCACCCAATATGGAAACGACGGCGATTACTGGTTTTCCTACGGCAATGCCCTGTTCATGGTGCTCAATAGCAATACGCTGAGCGCTGCCACCCATGAGGTCTTTATCGGCCAGGCTATCGCCGAAAATCCGACCGCCAAGTGGAAAGTCGTGGTCTTCCACCACTCTCTCTACAGTGACGCCAGCCATACCGCAGATGCGGATATCGTCTTCAGGAGAAGCGCTTACCCTCCGGTATTCGATCAATACAACATCGATGTTGTCCTGTCGGGCCATGACCATTCATATACAAGGACGTACCAGATGCTCGGAGGGGTATCCGTATCGAGGCCCGGGGACAGCGTCCTGGCAGTGAATCCCAAAGGCACCCTCTATATGACGCTCAATTCCGGAAGCGGGAGCAAGTTCTATCAACTCAACTCGACATATATAGTAAATGGGGATACCACCTACCCCGTATGGACCAAAGTCTACTGGCAACATAATGAACCGACCTTTTCCAACGTTTCAGTCGGCCATGATACTCTTTCAATTGTAACCTATGCGGTAAGCGGCAGTGTGACAACGAAGATCGACGGTTATACCATTGTTAAAAACGGACTTTCATCGGTCATCCCGTCGAAAAATATCCGGAAGCTTTGCTCTCCTCTCACGGTCCGATTCTTCCAGAGATCGTTGTTCATCGGGGGACTGGCCGGAATGGCCAGGCTCGAAATATTCACGATGTCGGGCGCCAGAGTACAGGACCTGGGGAGCCGTTTCTTTAACGGCGGTGCACAGGAAATTACCCTGGGGAAATCGCTGCAATCGGGAGTTTATCTGCTCAAGATCACGGGATCACGCATTGCCAACGTACGACTGATCCAGCCCTGATTATCGGCGACGTTTGCAATTATAGAAGTTCCGTTCGTGGCCTGGTACCTTTGACACGAACGGAACTTTTTTTCCGGTTATCAGGCAGCCCTTAACTGAAATGGATTGGACCACAAGGTAACGATGAACAGCGCAAAGGCCGGAAATCCCCCCAACGGCGAGGTCGGCCGCATTCTTGCAGGTTCGGCGGCAATGATAGTCTATCTGGCGCTGCTATTCCTTTTTTGCAGCCATACGCATATCTATCATCTCTACAGTTCCGGCGCCGGTTCCTCGGTCGCCTATGAAAAGGCATCCGTCATCGCCGTAGAAAAAGAGAGCCTGGCAAGAGACCTCGCCAGCGGCATTGAGGCGGGTTATCAATCGGTCCGGCTCAGGATTCTTACCGGCGAGCATAAGGGGGAGGTGATAACCGTCAGGAACGCGCTCAATTACACGATTAATGTCAGGGCCGTAGAGGGAGCCAAGGTCATCGTCTGCATCGATACCGCCAACAAGAATAAGTACAATGCCTGGATTTACAGCTACGACCGGGGACCGTACCTTTACCTGTTCATACTGCTTTTTATCGGAGCTCTCTGTGCCATCGGCGGCAGCCGGGGCATCAAATCGGTTCTGGGTATCATTTTCACCTTTACCGGTATACTATTTATCTTTATACCCCTCCTTTACCGCGGCTATTCCCCGGCCCTGGCATCACTGAGCGTGGCGATAATCACGCTTTGTGTTACCATGGTACTTCTTGGGGGATTCAGTCCTAAGGCGCTTTCCGCAATTCTCGGCACGATGTCGGGACTCGGCATTTCGGTGCTTTTCCTGATGGCTGCCCTTAAAATTACTCACCTCTCGGGATTCACCACCAACGAGGCCGATATACTCATCCAGATTGCTGGAAAAACGCACATGAAGGTCGGGGAACTTCTATTTGCCGCGATTCTCATCTCATCCCTGGGTGCCATCATGGACATCGCCATATCCATTGCCTCCTCGGTAAATGAACTCGCCTCAAGCAACGGCGCTTTGGGAGCGAAGGAGTTATTCAACTCCGGCATGAATGTCGGGCGCGATATGATGGGTACCATGGCCAATACGCTGATCATCGCCTTTACCGGTACCTCTCTCAACCTGCTGGTTTTGCTCTATTCCTGGAATGTGACCTATTATCAATTAATAAATAATGCCGTGATCGGCATCTATATCGTTCAGGCAGTTTCCGGCAGCATCGCGGTAATTCTGACGGTACCCCTCGTCGCCTTTTTCTCATCCCGATTAATCCCGGCAATTTCCCGGCAGGCCGTCGGGCCGGTTTCGCAATCCTCCTCAAAAATGTAAACCTGAAAATGAAATAACAACGTTATCGGCACAATTTTGTCTTCGTCTCGGGGTTGATTAATTGCGTTCCTGTATCGAAACGATGAAAACTTTTACTTGTTATTGTAAAAAAAACGGTGAAAATTCAGAAAGCCACGGTAACCAAACAAAAGCCTGACAATTATTCCGTATCTTTTGTACGGATTGAACGTAGCGGTGCGGCAGCCCGGGAATGGATTTCGAGCCCGTATTCCGAAGAATTGCATGGAACTTCTGAACTAATGAACTTCTAACATTAAATGAATCAACCGCTATTGTTGAAGATGAATTTTGTAGCGAGGCAAAAAATCCGGTTTTATAGAAGCAGGACTTAAAACAACTTTTCATTAATCACAGGAGGTTTTATGTTGTTAAGACGATTATCTATAGCGGGAATTCTGGCGGGTGCCGCGCTTGCAGCGCAATACTATACACATTTCACACCCCATTCCTTGGGGACTACTGACCACTCACCACTGACCGGCAATTCCAACAAATCGCCCCAAATCCAGCCTGATCGTGGTAAATCAAGTTTCCTGCCGGCCCGAACCAATGCTTGGCGCATTGCTTCCCGCCTGTAAATCTCTATGCCCTCCGTGTCTCCGTGGTTGGGTTCGAAAACCTTTTGATTTTTTCGGCCACTTTGACTAAAGAAAATTTAACCACAGAGCCACGGAGGCACAGCGCGGCTGACGCCGTAACCAAGAGGATAGATGATTGAGGATCGAGGGTCGAAAACCCAAGGCGTTAAGAAATTTGCGCAAGCTCCGAAGATTTTGCGGGATAGTAGAACAGAGTCATTGTCAACCGACTGGGAACTCCTGATCCGCCGCACGGTTTTTGGCGGGCGGGTAAAATTCCTGACGCCATCCGAGGCGTTTAACTGCTGGGGTTTTCCCCGGTCCCGGGTCCTATGGTCCTATGGTCCCGTAGTCCGTGGTCCGTAGTCCGTAGTCCGTAGTCCGCGGGGCCGCAACGTTGCCAGTCTGTTACCAGTCTGTTGCCATTTAAATGCCTGTCTGACAACGATGTAGCCGATGTTGCCAGTTTTCAAACTATATCAACTTGCAAATCTAACATTAAAGCGTTGAACATCAACATGGTAGTGGGTGTTTTTTATGGTTTTTTGACTGGATCATGGCACACCCCCATTCTCCGGGCGAGGAGGGAGGACTGGGGGCAAGGCTGAACGCTGAAGGCTGTCTCAAAGGCTGAGTGGTGAAACAGGTAACCGAACGAGTT
>CAWDOZ010000119.1:0-18969 GCA_963803935.1 uncultured Fibrobacterota bacterium
TAGTGTCCAAGAAGAGCAATGGCAGGGGCCTGCATGTTTTGGAGCCTTGCAGATTGCGGAAACTTGGTTGAAGCTGAATGGATGGACCAAAGAACGGCGAGTGGTTGTTGGCCGTCGATTGATTTCAAAGAAAACTCCGGAAGTACAGCCTGCAGTTTGTTCGGGGAAAGTCTCTTTGAATATTCTGCCTGGGTGACCGATCTGCTTCCTTCTCAATTCGATGCATGTCAAATTGCTGAAATGTACCAAGGACGGGCTGATTGTGAAAATGTTTATGACGAATTGAAAAACCAGTGGGGGTTAGCTGGATTCTGCTCTCAGCAATCGAACGTAACAGAGTTGGCTGCTCGTCTGACGCTTCTCAGCTATAATTTATGGAGCTTATTCGTTCGTTTTTTCAATCTCAAGAAGCATCAAGAGGCAAAAACATCTCGCAAAGATTTTATGCTCATTGCATCTCAGTACGTCAGTCCGGCCGCGAACGGTTCATTGAGCTCTCGGTTACGCATGATCTTTGGACGCGAATCCAAACAGGTTACCAACGTCTGATATTATGGTTAAGGGCAACTGCGCCGCAGTTGAAAATTGAAAGCTGGTATGGAGCCTGGGTCATGAGCTTTTGCAACACTCTGGCCCCTCAAAACACCAAACTTTTAGGGTTCAACTGCGGAATTTAGGTTTAAGCATGGCTGGCAAGAGGGTCGCCGGATTAAAGCATGAAGTGAAGAGCCGGGGGGCCTATTCGGTTACCCTGAATACCGGCAAATTGGCTTCGGGTGCATATGTGTGCAAATTTCAGGCAGGCGCTGCCCGGAGCAGCAGCCAGTTCATAATTACAAAGGAGTGACCTCTCCCCGGCGGCCCCTTTTTTCCGCAAAGCCGGAAAAAAGAAGCGCATTATTAAGAGCCTGAATGGTAAGCGACGGCCACCCCTCCCCCAAAGGGGAGGGGATCGTACATAGCGTAAGCTCTATTGCAAAATACGATCATACTGATACATCTTAAATGGGACCGAAGCTGAATATCATTTCCGATTAGGCCTTTCTTCATCAGCGGGCGCCTTTATCCTTTGATTTTGCCGTTCCTAATGGGAGCGTTGCGGGGGTGCGAGAGCGCCTGCTGAGCGAAGCGAGGCAGGCATCGCCTCGCACCTCCGCTGGAAAGGGTGAGTCGGAGACGCGGCTTTGCGCGGCTCCGACCAGGGGAAACCGCAAAGCGGTGTCCCCACCAAAAAATGCATATACCCTTCCCGCAATTCCTTCCGAAATCCTCGTAATCTTCCCCGGCCTGACGTATTTTATGCATATAATATAGATCGTTATATTATTCCTTTTCTCTCTTATTTATTCAATATTCTATCTTTAATTATTATTTCAGAAAATATAAACACAATAATCAAAATATTTTCATTCATGCCCCTTAAAAAACTCCAATGCCGGAATTTCCGCAATTACCCGGAGCTCTCCGTTGAATTTCCCCTGAACGGCGCCTTCCTGTCCGGTCCCAACGGGTCGGGCAAGACCAACCTACTGGAGGCCGTTCATATGCTCTGCACGGCCCGGTCGCAGCGTGGTGCATCGAAGAGCGAGATGATCGCCGAGAGTGCGGAAACGGCTACCCTGGAGGGCGAATTTGTCGCGGGTGACGGTGCCGGGCCCCCGACTTCCTATTTCTACTCGTTCGACCGGGCCGGGAACTCGATGTTCAAGATCAACGACCGGAAGATCGGCTCCTTTTCCGAGTGGTTCGGCTCCCGCCCGGTCGTCTCTTTTGCAACGAGCGATACGGAGCTGGTCTATGGGTCGCCCGAGGCGCGGCGGCGGTTTCTCGATATCCTCATCAGCCTTGTCGATACGGAGTACCTGGCGGCCCTGATCGACTACCGGAAAAATCTCTCGCTTCGCAATAAACTGCTCAAGACTTCGGGCGATGAACTCCTCTGCAATATTTACGAGGAGAACATGGCGGCAAGCGGGTCGGTCATTGTTGAAAAAAGGGTGTCGACGGTCGCCCTGCTCGGGAGCGAAGGCGGGCTGAATTACCGGGAAATCGGCACCGCCGACGAGGAGTTCTCGTTGCAGTACGATCCCGGTTTTAAAGCGGATTTTGATGGTAAAAATGACTGGAAAAATGTATTTTTGAAGGTACTTACGGATCGCAGGAAAAGCGACCGGGAACTGGGGTTTTCTTCCTGCGGCCCCCACCGCGACGATGTGCAGCTCTCAATCGGCTCCAGGGCGGCAAAAGGGTACGCCTCGCAGGGACAATGCCGGTCCATTGCACTGTCATTGAAATTAAGCGCCATGCGGTGTCTCGAAGCGAAAGGGGCGGGTAAAATCATCATTCTCTTCGACGATGCCGTCTCCGAACTTGACCCGGGGCGAACCGCCCGCGTTTTTTCGCTTATCGAAAACAGGGGGCAGGTTTTTGTCGCCTCGCCGACCGGCGAGGAGGGGGGCAGGGACCTCGTGCATTTCGATGCGGCAGCCCTTCGGGCGCAATGAAACCCTGGGTAACAAAAAGACCGAAGGAAGAGCCGCGGCGCATCGGATCCCTGGTCGACGAGATACTTGCCGAGAGCGGCTACCTGACTGTTTGCAAAGAGTACGATGTCGTGCGCCGGTGGCCTGCGATCGCGCAGGGGCGTTTCGCCGAGACGAGCTCCTGCGAGCGCGTTGAAAACGGCATACTGTATGTGAAGGTCCGCTCGGCGTCCTGGCGCCAGGAGGCGGTCTACCGGAAGCGGGAGCTCTTAGAGCGGATCAGGAAAGAGTTCGGTTGTCCCACCATGAAAGATATCGTTTTTTATTGAGAAAGTGTAACCCTATGAATGACGACGCAGTTGCAACGCCGAAAGTGGAAGCCTATAACGCCGAGAGCATCAAGACGCTCAAGGGTCTCGATGCCGTCCGCAAACGTCCCGCCATGTACATCGGCAGCACCGGCCCGGCAGGATTGCACCACCTGGTCTATGAGGTGGTCGACAACTCCATCGACGAGGCGCTGGGCGGCTTCTGCAAAAAAATCGAAATAACCATTCACCCCGACAACAGCCTCAGCGTCACCGACGACGGCCGGGGAATCCCGGTCGACTACCATGCCGAGGAGAAGATGTCGGCCCTGCAACTCGTGCTCACGACGCTGCACTCCGGCGGCAAGTTCGATAACGCCTCGTACAAGATATCCGGCGGCCTGCACGGCGTCGGGGTTTCATGCGTCAATGCGCTGTCGCTGTGGATGAAGGCCGAGGTCTACCGGGACGGCAAGGTTTACTTCATGGAATTCCACCGCGGCGTTCCCGCGTCCAAGCTCCTCGTTACCGGTACCACCGACCGCCGCGGGACAAAAATCACCTTCCTGCCCGATCCGGAGATTTTCGAAACCGTCGAGTTCAGTGCCGATGTCCTCTCGAAGCGCATCCGGGAACTCGCGTTCCTGAACAAGGGCATCGTGATCGCAACCAGCGACGAGCGGCCGGGCGGCAAGTCGCACGAGTTCTGCTATCCCGGCGGGCTGGTGTCGTTCATCAGCTACCTCGACGAAAACAAGACCCCGCTCCACCCCCAGCCCCTCTATTTCCACCAGGAGGGGAGCGATTTCGAGCTCGAAGCCGCCATGCAGTACAACGACCAGTACATCGAGAACATTTTTTCCTTTGCCAATAATATCAACACCGTCGACGGCGGAACCCACCTCTCCGGTTTCAAGAAGGGGTTGACACGGGCTATCAATACCTACATCGAGAAGAGCAAGCTCCAGAAAAACGACAAGGTCGAAATCAAGGGCGAGGACCTGCGCGAGGGGCTTACCGCCATCATCAGCATAAAAATTCCCAATCCCCAGTTCGAAGGGCAGACCAAGGCCAAGCTCGGCAACTCCGAAGTTGCCGGCCTCGTCGAGACGTTCGTGGTTGACAAGCTCGGCGTCTTTCTCGAAGAGAACCCCGCGATAGCCAGGAAGATCGTCGACAAGTGCGTCAACTCCGCAATCGCGCGCGAGGCGGCCCGCAAGGCCCGCCAGCTTGCCCGGCGCAAGACCGTCATGGACGGCGGCGGACTTCCCGGCAAACTCGCCGACTGTTCGGAGCGCGACCCCAGCCGCTGCGAGCTGTTCATCGTCGAGGGCGACAGCGCCGGCGGCAGCGCGAAGATGGGGCGGGACCGCAGCTTCCAGGCCATCCTCCCGCTCCGGGGGAAGATCCTGAACGTCGAGAAGGCGCGCCTCGACAAGGTCATCTCCCACGAGGAAATCCAGATCATCGTCCAGGCGCTCGGCACCGGATTCGGCGCAAGCGAGGCCGGCGAAGAGGACGAGGGGTTCACCCTCTCGAAGCTGCGCTACCACAAGCTCATCATCATGACCGATGCCGACGTCGACGGTTCGCACATCCGCACGCTCCTCCTGACCTTCCTGTTCCGGCACATGCCGGGCCTCATCGAGAACGGCTATGTCTATATCGCTCAGCCGCCGCTCTATCGGGTAAAGGCGGGCAAGGAGGAGCGCTACGCGTTCAACGAGGAGGAGAAGGACCTCTTTCTCGGCGAATGGAAGGAACGGAAGAATGTTTCGGTCCAGCGCTATAAGGGTCTTGGAGAAATGAACCCCGACCAGCTGGCCGATACGACCATGAACCCTGAAACCCGTTCGCTGCTCCAGGTGAAGCTCGAAGACACCGTCGAGGCGGACCGGATATTCACCATGCTCATGGGCGAGGAGGTGGAGCCGAGGCGCCGCTTCATCGAAGCCAATGCCACGAAAGTAACGAATCTCGATATATGAGCGAGCGACTCACCGGCACTAAGCCGAAATCGGACAGGCTCACCATTCTCCTTTCGAATGACGACGGCATCGGTGCGCCCGGCATCTGGGACCTGTACGGGGAACTCTCGAAGATCGCCGCGGTCGTGGTGTCGGCGCCGGAACGCGAACAGTCGGGGGTCGGCCACGCCTTTACGTTCAATACGCCGCTCCACTACGAGCGGCAGAACCTGCCGAATTGCCCCGAAGCTTACATGGTGTGGGGTACGCCGGTTGACTGCGTAAAATTCGGCATCAGTTTTCTCCTTGAGGAACGCCCCCACGCCGTTGTCGCCGGCATCAATGCCGGGGAAAACTCGGGCCTGTCGGCGTTTTATTCGGGCACCGTGGCTGCGGCACGCGAAGGGGCATTCTGGGACATTCCGAGCTTCGCCTTTTCGATCTGCAAGGGGGGAGAACACTATCGCGCCCGGTATGCGGCCGTTGCCGCCGACCTGCTGCAGTACCTCCTCGCCTGCGAGCGTACCAGGAAGAACCACCGGGTGTATTACAATATCAATTTTCCGCCGTGCTCGCCGGAGGAGTGCCGCGGGATCAAGATAACCTCCCAGAGCATGGCATTTTTCGACGACCGGTACGAAACCGTCGATGTCGAGTCGCACCGCACGAAAAAAGGGTATGTCATTTACGGAGATAAAATGGATATCGAAGCGTCCGACGAGTACGATTCACGGGCGCTCATCAGCAGGTACATCGCCGTAACGCCGCTGAGTTTCGATGCGACGGCGCACCAGCACCTCGAATGCCTGCGCGGCATCGAGGAGGTCAAGTTATCGCGAGGTAAGCAATGGATATGAAAGGCAAGATTCAGCAGGTTTTTATCGAAGACGAGATGCAGAAGTCGTATCTCGATTACTCCATGAGCATGATCACCGCGCGGGCCCTTCCCGACGTTCGCGACGGCCTGAAGCCGGTGCATCGCCGGGTGCTTTTCGGCATGTCCGAGCTCTCGCTCGACCACGGCAAGCCGCCCAAGAAGTGCGCGCGCGTCGTGGGTGACGTGATCGGTAAGTACCACCCGCACGGCGACCTGGCCGTCTACGACTCGCTGGTGCGCATGGCGCAGGATTTTTCCATGCGCTACCGCATGGTAGACGGGCAGGGAAACTTCGGGTCCATCGACGGAGACCCGCCTGCGGCCATGCGATACACCGAGTGCCGCATGACCGCCCTGGCCGAGGAGATGCTCGCCGACCTCGATAAGGACACGGTCAACTTTACCGCCAACTACGACGACTCCCTCAAGGAACCGTCGGTGCTGCCTTCAAAGCTCCCCTTTCTCCTCGTAAACGGCACTACCGGCATCGCCGTCGGCATGGCGACCAACATGGCGCCGCACAACCTGTCCGAAGTGGCCGATGCGGTTGTCGCGTGCATCGACAAGCCCGAAATTACGGTCGAAGAGCTCTTTGCCATCATTCCCGGCCCGGATTTCCCGACCGGCGGCATCATCTACGGCAAGACGGGCATCCGGGAGGCGTACAAGACCGGCAGGGGCAAGGTCATCGTCAGGGCGCGTACCGAGATCGAGAAGCATGGCGACCGGGAAGAGATCATCGTAACGGAAATCCCGTACATGGTCAACAAGTCGACCCTCCTCGAAAAAATCGCCGACCTCGCTCGCGACAAGGTCATCGAAGGGATCTCGCTCATCCGCGACGAATCGGACCGGAGCGGCATGCGGATCGTGATCGGCATCAAGAAGGATAACTTCGCCGAGATCGTGCTGAACAAGCTGTACAACTTCACGACGATGCAATCCACCTTCGGCATCATCAACCTCGCTCTTGTCAACCTCCAGCCCCGCCTGCTGCCGCTCAAGGATATCATTACCTACTTCATCGAACACCGGCACGAGGTGGTGGTGCGCCGGACCGAGTTCGAACTCAAGAAGGCCGGCGACCGTGCGCACATTCTCGAAGGGCTGCGCATCGCCATCGACAACATCGACGAGGTCATCGCCATCATCCGGCAGTCCCCGACCGCCGACGAGGCGAAGGAGCGCCTGACCGAGCGGTTCAGCCTGACCGTGATCCAGGCAACCGCGATCCTCGAAATGCGCCTCCAGCGCCTCACCGGGCTCGAACGGGATAAAATCGAGGCCGAGTACAACGAGCTGCAGATCCTCATTGCCGATCTTACCGCCATCCTCGCCAGTAAGGAACGGCGCATGGCGATCATAAAGGCCGAAACGCTCGATCTCAAGGCGCGCTTCGGCGACGCGCGGCGCACCGAGATTGTTGAAACCGCGGTGGACGTCGACATCGAAGACATGATTGCGGACGAGGACATGGTCATCACCATGACCCACAGCGGCTATATCAAGCGCACCTCGGTTTCGACCTATCGCGCACAGGGGCGCGGCGGCAAGGGCGTGCTCGGCATGGAGTCCAAGGACGACGACTTCGTGAGCACCATGTTCGTCGCCTCTAACCACACCTTCATCCTGTTCTTCACCAACACCGGCCGCTGCTACTGGCTCAAGGTGTACAAGATTCCGGAAGCGGGACGTCACTCCCGCGGCAGACCTATCGTCAATCTTCTCCAGCTCAAGGAGGGCGAGCAGATTGCGGCCATGGTGCCGGTACGCGTATTCGACAACAACCACTTCATTATCGCGGTCACCCGGCAGGGCGTGATCAACAAGCAGCCCCTCTCGGCGTACGGCAATGTCCGGCGCGACGGCATCAATGCGATCAACCTCGATGAGGGCGACCGGGTCATCGAATGTAAACTTACGGGCGGGGACAACGATATCATCCTCGGGACCCGCAACGGCCAGGCGGTCCGCTTCCATGAGAGCGCGGCGCGGGAGCTGGGGCGCAACACCCGCGGGGTGCGCGGCATCTCCCTGCGCGGGGACGACTATGTGGTCGGCATGATCATCGTGAACGAGGGGGACGACGTCCTGACCGTTACCGAAAACGGATTCGGGAAGCGCACCCCGGTGGCAGATTACCGCAAGACCCACCGCGGAGGGTCGGGCATCATCAACATCAAGGTTACCGCGAAGAACGGGAAGGTCGTGGCGCTCAAGGGGGTCACGATCGAGGGCGATGTCATGCTGGTGACGCGCAACGGCATCATCATCCGCAGCGACGTCAACAAAATCTCCACGGTCAGCCGGAACACGCAGGGAGTGCGGCTCATATCGCTCGACGAGGGCGACAGCCTTATCGACGTGGCGATGTGCGAGAAGGAGCCGGAAATAGACCCCAACAGTTTAGAAGGGGTTCAAAATGGTGATCCCTTGCAGGCTGCTTCAGGGGATGCAGCATTGCCGGAGGAAAAGGTTCAAAATCCTGAATCTGTGCCGGGAGATGCGGGCGATATCTTGAAGTTGGCGGATGAGCTGATTTCCGAAGATACTGAAGAGAAGGATTCCGGGGATTTGCCGGAGGAGCCGCCTGAGGATTAATCTAAGTGCCTTTGCTGGGGAAAGCATTTACAATGGTTTCCCCTGGCCTAAAGCCGCGAAAGGCACGCGTCTTTAGGCACACCCCTTCCTGCGGAAGGGGGAAGCGATGTTTGCCTGAAGGCAAACATCGCTTCCCCCTCCCGCAACGCCCTCTTTTAAGGTAGAAAACACATAAAAGATTTTATAGGGGCAACCCTATGTGGTTGCCCAATTCGTAGTGGTTCAACATCTTGA
This sequence comes from uncultured Fibrobacterota bacterium, assembly GCA_963803935.1. Classification (GTDB taxonomy): domain Bacteria; phylum Fibrobacterota; class Chitinivibrionia; order Chitinivibrionales; family Chitinispirillaceae; genus BOG-1184. The sequence goes on from CAWDOZ010000119.1 coordinate 8,471, forward strand.
ACTCTTATTCTTTTGACGTTGCGTTAGCGAGGACAGAGGGTGTCGGGAGGAGCGAAAGCGACCCCGACAGTGTTTCCAGACCAAGGCGAAGCCGCAGGGCTGGAAATACCGGCTCGGCTATGCCGAGAGCCCGGCGGAGGCGCGACGGTGGGGTGCCCTTCAGGGCGCCCCGCCGGAACGCCCGGAAGTTGACTTTGATTTTGAATTTGCTTTTGGATTCCGACTCGGCCCCGCCGGTCAAGTATTCGCTTCCGCCTCGATGGCGGAATAGACATGCTCCGATTTCTTCAGCTCCTTTTTCTGTTTCGCCAGATGCGTGGACTGCATGTACCGGTCTGCTATCCGCTTTGCATGATTCATTTCATTTTCCGTTATCGACCGCAGAAGGCCGACGACGGAGCTCTTTGCAGGGGAAAAATCAAGCGAGAGCCGGAAGTAATGCTCCACCAACGAGCCCTCAAGCATGAGCGCTATCTTGTAGGCGTCTTCGAGTGCCGGCGGCGTCTGCTTGTATAACCTCATGAACTCATCGAGCACGGAATTGGTCTTCTGGATCTGCACGAGATCCGGTTCGAGCGCCTCGATGGGAAAAACGCCCCTTATTAGAAAATCTTCCCTGCCGTTATTGAGTATTGCCGCATGGTGTTCTTCCTCGGATTTCAGGTTACCCCAGAATGCAGCGTCTTCATGAAAGTGGTTCATCAGGAGCCAGTAAAATTCAACGGCGTTTCTCTCCAGCAGAATCGATTCATTGAAAATTTCCCTTGTTCGCGATTCCATAACCTTCCGCCCCCGGATAGTGAATACTTCGAGTCGATTTTTGGGTATCGTAAAAAGAGGTCGCAAAGGGCGTGCCGATACTTAATCCGGCCTAATAACAAAAAAGGCTGACCAGGCTGTCTTAAAAACAAGATTTTTGAGGCCGTTTTATCAGCCATCGCAGGAATTTGGATCGGCAAAGGGGTACAAGCTCATTGAGGCGGTGACATCGGTGTCTCGAAATGGGGAGCGATTAGCCGGGAGCGAAGGGGAGGGGGGGAGGCAGATTGAGGTTATGGGTTGGATTGAAGGGAAATGTGGTAAGGAAAAAGTCTCCGGCTTTGGGCATTTAAAGCGAGGTTAATGAGTGAAGATAAGTGGAATAAAGATTAACAATTATTTTACAAGAAAGTAGTTTTTTTTGACCATTATTATTGCTTGAATATATATTATTTGTAAGGAGGATTCGACCATGCTGCCTCAAATCTTCAAGTTCAAGGAAATTATCGACCCGGTTGATGAGTCGTTGCGGTTTGTCCTTTTGGAAGACCGGAACGATTGGCTATTGGTTAAGGAAGTAACGCTGTTTAACGACTGGCCCATACCGCCGACACATGAATATCGAAAAAGCGATATGGAAGTTATAGATGCGGAAGAAAGGAAAAATTGGGAACGAGTATACGATCAGGTGCCGCGGGAAAAGCCGAAGCTGCTTAAATCCATGAAGAATGCATCTGGTATTTTATAACCAGGTTGCATGGATTTATTTGAAATGTGGGCTTTGCAAAATATAGGCTTCCTGGTGAAAAATGACAGATTCCCTTACCAAATCCAGACGCAGTTGGAACATGGGCCGCATTAAAGGTGCGGATACAAAGCCCGAAATTGTCGTCCGATCAGCCCTTCATAGAGCGGGATTTCGATTCAGATTGCATCAGAACAACCTGCCTGGCAAACCGGATATTGTATTGAGCCGATTTAAAACAGTAATATTTGTTCATGGCTGTTTCTGGCACAGACATAAAGGATGTAAATTTGCCTATATCCCCAAAAGCCGGGTGGAATTCTGGAATAAAAAATTCCTTGAAAATGTTCAGCGGGATAAGAGAAATCAGGCGGCTTTGAAAAAAGCAGGATGGAAAACGTTTATTATATGGGAGTGCGAGATCGAGGATAAAGGAAAACTTGGAATACAGATTAACAAACTCACAACAACACTTAAGTAAAGTCAGGACAATGTGATAAAAAATTTATAAGTAAATGCCGGCCTCAGATGATTGGTGCGCAATACATAAATGAGAAAAACCACTAAGATTGATTTCATATTCAACACGTTCCACTCCGGGTAAAACACCATTTGAGAATTGCTCCGAAATAATACGAGGGAAATCGTCCCTTACAGCAAAAAGTCCTTCTGACACAATACGCAGGTGAAGTTTGGAATATTCTTCCTCGTGCGCCGGAGAATATCCAGCCCGTAAGAGCGCATTTTCAAAATGGTTCAAAGCGTCAATATCCTGTTCCAACTGCGCTCGGCACTCTGAAATTATCGAGGGAAGCATTTGAATTGCCCCTGCTTCTTCATGCAATTGCATGCTGAAGAAAAGTAGATTGCCTTGCTCTGGCACATCAAGTTGATCCAAGCCGTTAATTCGATGCAGAGGTCCGCGTGATGAGGTAGTCCCTTTTACCTCTACTGAACATTCGGCCCACTCGAAATCATGCCGCGCTCCAAAAGGACCGCGCCATCTTTCCACCCAATCCGGTAAATTCGATCGTGGAAAAAGCCATTTATCAAGAAACCAAATTTCTGCGAAAAGGCCAATCTGTTCCTCTCTTGAAAGGATCTGTTTTGGAAGTTGTCCCCAGAACCTTCGCCATTTAGAAAGTACATGCGTGACAATATCTGGTGCCGGCTCTCTTCCAGCGGCCAAGCGCTCCGCCATTTCACCACCGATTAAATCAAAAGCATCATAACCGGAGGCGTCATGACAGATGATGTCCAGATAGCGGCTGGCTGAGTGTTCCGGCATAGATAGATCGCGTGTTGCTACACTTACACCTCGGCTCTGTGTGTCTTGGATACTAATTTCGTTGGAAGCCAAAGGAACTAGCAGATGTCTCCGGGCTTCAGAATCAATGGCAGCCATTATCCTTTCAGTTGTTTCTGGTGCCGCGCGGCGTGCCCATAGCGATTCCCCAGGGATTCTCGCATCAGCTAACCGTGACCAAATATCAGGAGATATTTTGTTCACTCTGCGGGTCTCCAATCGATGGTGCCTTGGAGATAGGCTTCCACTACTTGCGGCTGATTTGACTTGGGAAATGAAATTGCCAGACCAACGATATCTCTTGCTATGGGTGCCCTTGGATCTTCAAATAATGGCCTGCGTCCCCTTCTTTCAGCAATATCATACCCTGAATAACGGCTAATTGGATAAAGTAGCATTAAGCCATCTGCTGCAGAACGGACCTCACGGGCAGCGTTATTTTCAGATTTTGTTTTGCCTTCTAATCGGGCGGCCTCAATCATTGCATTTGCCTCAGAGCGCAAATCTGGAGAGAGGCCTACCATTTCATCACCAGAGCCGGTGATAACACCAACGGACTCAGTGCCGCCCAGGCGGGAACGGCTGATTTGCCAAACAGGTCTAGATTGCAAGCCCCAATCAGCGGCACCCAATATTTGGTCGCGGGATTCGCGTCCGCGTACTCCTATTGTCCAATTAATTAATTCACCGCTTTCTCGGAGCCGCTCTATATATGCGCAAATAAGAGGCAAAGAAATGCTTCGCGATGCTTCATCAACGCGAAACCGTTGTAAAAACCCTATCACTAAACTTACAGATACATCAGTCCATACAGGCCCTCTATTATCTGTTTGTTGTGGATTTGGCGCACCAAGCGTAGTTATGAAATCGCATACAGATAACCTGTTGGCCTCCTCTTGTACGGCAAGATCATTTAGTCTTTGAAGTGGGAACTTGAATGTTTGCTCCAGCGATAGTGAATAGCTTTGGGCGATAGTAATGTTTGAAGAGAATCTTCGCTTAAGCGGGCTCGTCACTTGCATAGTTGGATGTTGCCATATACGCATTCCAACTTGAAATGGCGTTAACCCTTGACTTTCATAAATTTGGATATCTTCACGCAGCCTGTGCTCCACAAATGCCAAGTCATTAAACCAGCTTTGTAGCTCCGCAGTAGTATAAATCCGGGTAAGATCTTCATAGCCATTGCGAAAGCCGAACCATCGCCCCATCTGCATCAGCGTGTCATAGGTAATGCTCCGGCGTATGAAAAAGCTGATCATTAATCCCTCAAGGGTCAGCCCGCGGGATAATTTGTTGCCACCAATAGCAATGGCCTTGAGCGAAGGCTCACGCTCATAGTCCAGAACATCCCCAGTTGAACTGTTTATTTCTTTTACTTGTACGGCCTCGAAAAAAGACCCAATATGAACCTCAACGACATTAAATTCTACGTCGCGTTCTGGATGAAGGTTCGAAATCAAAGGGCGAAAATCAGAATTCCATCGCTCAAGCAATCTTTCTCGAATGCCATGGGTTCGCTGATAACGCCATTCATCCCGCAATTCTGAAAATTTATTTGAAATTAGCTGGCGCAACTGTGCCTGCACAATGATTCTCTGACTTGTATGAATCAACATTGTGGATGGTTTGCTTGCCTCTCCCCGATGAGCGCGCGCAGCGCCGGCTAAAACAAAATCCAGCAGAGCTTTTTCTAAAGATTCTGGAATTTGTTCATGCTCCAATAATACCATATCGGAATCAGTAACTTCCCGCACAACGTCTAGGCCGTTTACGTTTGATCCACTTGCGGTATCCATTCGTCCAAAAAATTCCTCTGCGCCAAAGTATCCTGGTGGTTTTGGCAAATCGACTATAAAATCCTTCGGATAGAGGTCGCTACCTACCGTAGGATCAGTTGTGTCATGCGGAATTAAAATATTGGCAAAGGGTGTAGCAGTATAAGCAATATACGCGCGGCGTTCAAAACGAAGAAGCAAATCACGAATTAAGCGATTAATAGCAGAAGGCTCCTCATAATCCTGGTCAGGGGGGTCATCATCTGCCTGGTAAGTGCCCCTCGTATCAACACTAGCTAAATCGGCTTCGTCATCAATTAATAAGAATGGCAAAAGACGATGGATCTCGGATGGCGCATCGTCGAGCCATCGCAACAATCGGCGAAGTACTGCTCCATTTTTTTTGACCACAAGTAAGACTGGCTGAGAGCCCTGCAACGCCGCATGATTAGCAAAGCCAGGGTGAAAATCGCCTTCTATTTCATCGCGAGTGAATTCATGCCATTGTTTTCCTACAGGAGGTAATCTAACTGCGGTTATGCGACTGTCCGCATAGCCTACAAGCTCATGTTTAAGGCGAATATTTGTCTGTCGGCGCAAACCATTATCAATTCCTGAAAGGACAACGATCAACCGGTACCCAGCATCAGCAGCTTTTGCAATTACTGCAGTATAATTAGCTGTCTTACCGCTTTGAACGAAGCCAAGAACGAGCCCTCGAATGTCGAATCTTTCAGTTTCGGGGGATTCAAGCTGTCGGAGGATTTTATCGGAGCTATCATCAAGCGAACGAATGACAGATAAATCCCATCCCTTTGAAGTAATAAGAAATTGGCGAAGCTTGGGCCAGTAATGCCAATCAGAGCGATCAATATCCTGCAACCAATCAGCATGAGTCTGGTCAGCCAACAACATTCGTGCCGGTGTTAATAAAAAGTTTTCTTCTCTAGCCAATTCAGCCCTGACATACAACTGAAATTCAATTGGGATTAATGAACTGTTGAAAATTATATCCAAACTATGCCCTAAATCAAGCATCGCTCGTGCAGTTAGTAATGCCCGCTGCTGAGCAGCGGCAATGGTAGATGCATTCATTGCTTTAGCCTTTCTAAAACTGCTTTGATTACGGGAAGCTCCTGTTTGGTCGCATTTGCGACTAACAGCTCTGTCCAATCTTCAAAGGTGAGTAATTGCTCTGAATGCGATTCTTTTGAACATGGTTGCCGGTTGATTGCCGCTGCCCCTGTATGGTTGACAAAAGATTGATTTGGCGCTGAGTTATCCAAGAGGGTGGGTGAAAAATTAATTTGCCTTTTTTCTTTGCGATCATAATATTCGCGAGCCAGTTTAACAACCGGCGCAATAATATTATTTAATTCCTCATGGATGCTGGATGGCATTTGAACACGCATCTTTGAAACATTTATCTTAAATGCTTCATCCAGCATTGGTGAAAAACTAACTGCGATGCGCGCTAATTTAGTATGTTCATCGGATGCGCGAAGATTTGACCAACCGCCACTTTGGATCATCCGGTTAGAGCGGTAAATATAAAAACCTTGTTGTTGATTCCATTTCTCAGGTCCAGTAGCGCCATGAAAAGCATCTGGTGTGCTAAAATCAACTTGATGTGGAAGAATAAATGGTTCGACTTTAACTTCCCCAGCGACACTATCATATTCAAGAGGAATTGTTTTTGCAGGAAGGCTTCTTATTTTAGGTTCTTGACGGCAAAATGGGTCCCAAGGTTTAATCTCGTTTCTATTAATCAAAAGCTTGAGCCGCTTTCCACGAACCTCGCCAGCAAGCCTCCTCCAGCACATCCTCAGTCGCCTCTTTCTGGCGGTCACGTAAAGTGCGAACTTTTCCTCGCCATCCACCTCGCCCCGCTCCTTTATCAGGCGCTGTTTCGTAATGGTTTCCAGTTCTTGGATCTGCCACATAATTTAATGATCTCTCTGGGATACCGCTTGGAAAACTGCTTTGGCGAGAAGGGCGGAGGCGTTGCCAACCTGCTGCTGCTGAAAACCAATGGAACCGCAGAACTGATAGCTGTCAGGGGAACGATTGAATTCTCGCGGCCTCCCGCACCGATAGCCCCCTGTCCTTGAACGGATGGATTAGCATGTTCTTGCGATAGTTGCCAATCACGACCGACGGCATATCCGGGTCCAGTCGGTGATAAATCCCGGTGTGGCACTCGTAGCCTTTCCGGTAATTGGTCGTCAAACGTCAGAGGAATATCCTCCCAGTTGCCGCCTTGGGGAACATGCTTGTATCGCTTGAGCACAAAAGCGGCATTGCGGGTCACTAGATTGGACACACCATCTCCTCTCCGTTCCGCAATTGCCGGACGTAAGCAGATCGGGACGCGTGTCGTACGGCAGAAGATCCGTGTTGGCGCCATTCGGCAGGTCCGGGAGGTCTGACAAAGCATGCCAGACCGAAATCGGCCTCGATAACGTCGCTGTGGGAAACGTGAATTTGGCTCCGTGAAATGATCCCACAACAAAATGGCGATCGCGCTTCTGCGGCACCCCGAATTTGGCTGCGTTCAGAACGTCATGAGAAACGGTGTAGCCAAGCCGCCTGAAGCCCTGCACGACCATTTCGAGGAATTGGCCGCCTTCAGTCTCAGCGATGCCTTTGACGTTCTCGAAAACAATCCAGTCTGGACGCCAGGATTTCGCGAGCCTCATGAACTCCCTGAACATCCAGTTATCTTTATTGACGTTGCTGCGCGTCCGCTGGTTGGACGTGGAGAACCCTTGGACCGGAGGGCCGCCAAAAAGAATGGATTTCTGCCTCCAAGGGCAAAGATGGAATTTGCCGCAGCTTCCGAATGTCCCGATCTTACAATGAACACATGGGGTGATTCGCCGCGTAGGTCGTCGCCGCATGCGGATCCGCCTCGACGGCAAACATCACGTCGATGCCGGCCATCTTGGCACCGAGCGTCATGCCTCCCGCGCCGCAAAATAGGTCAACACCAATCATATTTGTTCTAGCCAACGGTTCTGGACGGAATTTGTTCCCAGCCAGATGCGAGGGACATCCGTCACGGTAGGCGGTCATGACTCTTGCCTGACCACACCGCTCCACTTCCAAAGCTCCAGACGAGCCAGAATTTAACGACCGTCCCTGAAAATAGGAAGCCTTTTTTCGTGAATTCCGGCACCGGCAGGAGACCTGTAGAATTTGCATGACGCCTTGTTAGCCGGGGTATTCACGCCTAAATGCCCCTGCTGGTACCGGCTGACTCGCGTCGGCACTCGACAAATCTCGTGGAGATGCAGATCGAAGGTTTAAAGCCCAAGTGCTATCTGCGCCCCCTCCGGCCTGCGAAAGGCGGCGGTGGACAAATCGGGGCCGTTGTCGGACAGGCCCACTTTGCGGCGGGCGACGTGGAACATTTGCGAAATCTGGTCGGCGAAAATTCCCTCGCCGCGCATTCTGGCGCCGAAACGGGGATCGTTGAGCTTGCCGCCGCGGATGGCGCGGATGCGGTTCAATACTTTGTCCTTTTTTCCGGGGACGTTCCGCTCCAGCCACTGTTCAAAAATCGGCGCGACCGTCAGGGGCAACCGCAGGATTTCGGTGTAGGCCCAACCGGCGCCGGCGGCTTTGGCGGCGGCCAGGACCGACGGGATTTCGTGATCGTTCAGGGCCGGGATGACCGGGGCAACCAGCACACCCACCGGCACGCCTGCTTTCGCCAAAGCCTCCACCGCCGCCAGCCGCATCTTGGGGGAGGCGGCGCGCGGTTCGAGTTTGCGGGCCAGCTCGCTATCGAGCGAGTTGATGGAAAGATGAACCGCCACCGCGTGGTGGGCCGCCAGTTCCCGCAGCAAATCAATGTCCCGCGTCACCAGGTAATTCTTGGTGATGATGCTGACCGGATTCCTGAATTCAGCCAGAACGGCCAGACATCGGCGTGTCAATTGCAGCCGGCGCTCGATGGGCTGGTAGCAGTCGGTCACGCCGCTCATGGCCAGCGTTTGGGGTTTCCATTTGGGCGACGAAAGTTCGCGCCGAAGCAGTTCGGGCGCGTTTTCCTTCACCATGATTTTCGTCTCGAAATCCAGGCCGGCTGAGAAACCCAGATACTCATGGGTGTTGCGGGCGTAGCAATAGGAACACCCGTGTTCGCAGCCCCTGAAGGCATTCAGGCTGGCGTTGAAGGGAATATCGGGGCTGTCGTTGTAGCTGATGATGGTCTGGGAAAGATCGCGCAGAAACTGGGTTTTTGGCGAGGGGTCTTCCGCCGGATTCCAGTCGGCATCCCGCTCCAAGTGAGATCGTCTCAAACCGATTGGGCGGATCGGCTGGCGGCGCCGCGGCCATGAATACCGGTTCCGTGATCGCTCATGCCTACACGGAAGCTGTCCCGCGCGCGAAAGGCAATGACGAATCGGGTGGAGGGCAAAACTCTCCGGGAATCGAAGGGAATGAGATTGCGGTCAGAAAAAGAAGGAGCTCCGAATCCGCCGACTTAACGCCGGCCGGTTTGCCTTGTTTGTTCTGGACACGGGCGTTGTTCAAAGGAATGCTGGCAGGAACTTCACAATGACAGGCGCCTGAGTTTTTCGTGATTTGAGTTTAAAAAGGGTTCATGCAAAAGAAGCCACTTAACTATGTATGCCTTCAAATTTGTCTTGGCTCTGATAGTGATCGGGGTGATTGTCTGGTGGGGAATGCGTTCGCAGCCAAAAGCCCCGCCGGCTTCCGTGAACGTTGGCGACGGCCGGATTATTCAACTTGAGGGCGTGACTTACGGAACGAGTCACCGCATCGGCAATGGGCGTTCGGCCATGCTTGGGCGTGTCCGGCCCTGGCTGCCCAGGGGACTGGCCGCTTTGCTCGAACCCAACCATCCTCAATCAGTCATCAATCATCTTGACCGGCCGGGGCTCGTGGTGTGGGTCAATGCCATCGATCCCACGACGCGATCTATGTGGACTGTCAGGCCATCCGCGTGGAACTGGTCGATGAGCACGGGGATCTCTTTGAGTCCGAGACCAGTTTCTGGTTTGGCGGCAGTCATTTCTGGCGCGTGGGCCATTTGTTCGCCTCCTTTCCAAGAACGGAGCGCAAACTAACGATGTTGGTGACGTTCCGGGAAAAGCCGCCAAACCGGCCGCATGGAGTTCCCCAATCTTGTCTTGGCCCAGCCGGCCGCGTGGAAGGGCGATGTGTTGCCGCAAGAACAGCGGGTTGGCGGCGTGAGTGTTGTTCTCTCCCGACTCAACCTGCTGTACAATGGCAGTGCGAATACGGCGCGCTGGCAAACCCAATCGGTCTATTGGGAGCCGGTTTGGGAATTGCGCCAGGGAGAGAGGAAGGTCGCGGGCTGGGAAGCGCCGGAATGGATCGCCGAAGACGCGACCGGGAACCGTTCCCAGCATCTGGGAGTCCATCAACCAGTCCTGGCGTTTTTCGGCTGGGTCTGAAACCCAGCCCGACCAATACGCAAGCCGCCCAGTTGATCGCCGCCCTGCCGGAAGCGATCCTGGCTGATCCGCAAGGCATCTTGTGGTGGAACCGGAAAATTCCCTTTGGCACGAATGAAATCTCGGTATTGGGATTCTTTCCGGCGGGCAACTACGTTTTCTGTGATGGCGTTATGCTGACCAACCCGCCGGTGCTGGTGATGGGACCGGTGGCCGGCGGTGCGCCATCGGGTTGGACCGGATAGACCGCGACCTGCGGTTAGTTCCTTCAAACGAAAGTTGGCCGTCCTGCTCATCTACTGGCTCATCCTATACTGGATGTACCGGCGCAAGCTGTTTCTCAAAATTTGAAACGTCTATTAACTATCGCGGTGGTTTCGATCCTGCTGGCGGCAGCCCTGATATATGTGGGCGATTACGCCGCGTTGCGCTACCGCATCCCGCACAACCGCTCCCAGTTC
>CAWDOZ010000120.1:0-30466 GCA_963803935.1 uncultured Fibrobacterota bacterium
GTCTTTGGGCAAGCTGGCATTGGCATCGTTTGGAATGCGAACAAAATTGTTCGTCAGCGCTTCCGGAACAAACTCGGCGCCGGGCGTGCCTTTCACGCAGTGCGGAGGAAATTGTTTGAACTCGGGATCGTTGGGACCCTGAAAACAGCCATGCGAAACCAGGAAAACATCGCCGCGACGTGCTGCGTCCGTGAGTCTGCGAATATTGGCTAGTAACTTCTTTACTGCGGGAACGTAGAGCTTGCCTCCGGGCAGCATGAAGTCACGGGGCACATCGACTTCCCAAAAAATGAAATCGCTCGATTGCATTCGGCTATTCGTCACCTCGAGTGCTACCGCATAAGTTTTCCATCAATGAGCAAAAGCTAGCGCACTTTTGCCGCGCGTTCATCTATTTGTATACCAGTTGCGTACTTCTCGGCACTAAAGCCACGCGTCAGAGCATAATCGGTCACTGGACAATCACAATTTATTTGCACCGTCATCGGCTCTGTGTAATGCTGTTCGACGCAATTAGATTGGACCACAATAGGGGAGTGCCGATGCGCGCCAAGGTTCTAACCAGATTTTGTCTGCTTTCTATTGATACTCCTCGCTGACTCTGTGGGCGGCGGACAGTGTTGTGCCGCTCAACGTTAAGGAGGGTTTGTGTCCCCCTGCCACATCGAGCGGGTAGTGGACCCCCACGTATACCCGCGAAAATCCTATGATCCCGGCAAAGGTAAAAAACCACATGCCGAATCTCGGGTAGAACAGCGTCAACAGCATTGCCTGGCCGAACATGTTCATGGCATGGTTGGAAGGGAAAGAAAACGAAGTTCTGAGACAGTGAACGAGAATAAATCGTCCACCCTCGACGAGGGCATGCGGGTTACAAGGCCGGAGACGGTGCACCAGCGGCTTTATCAGATCGGTTGCCAGCTGGTCGGTCAGCGTCACGGTCACCAGGGCGAGGCCAAGTACCACCAGCGCCTTTTTCTTTGCGCATACAAGATAAATAAGGGCGGCAGCAATACCGGGAACAATCCAGAATTTTCCATTGGTGACGGTGGCGAAGAAGGCATCAAACAGCGGATTGGCCATGCCCCGGTTAATAAGGAGGAATAGTGCGCTGTCTCCGTGGAGAATGGTGTGAAGCATCTGCGGCCCGATGGATCAGGGTGAAGGGGGAGCGATCGAGCCGGCGCCGGAGTGCGCGGAATCGCGACTGCCTCCGGCGGTATAGCGCTGCGTACCTCCGGGCTTTTTAACGGAATCCGGGAGCTCACGGGAATCGGCGGCCCTGGATGAGTCGTGTTTTCGGGCGGCATGCTGGGGAGCGGTATCCGAGGCATGCGCAGAGTCGCGGCGACGCGGGGCAACCGGAACGGCCTGGCGGGCAGGTCGATAGGAGTAGATAAGATTCGCAAAAATTGAGCCTATACGGATTTTCGACTTGATCTTGACAGGCATCTTGACCGCGTCGTCCGACAACCAGACTTCAAACCCGTTTTTCTTATTGAAGGTGCCTTTGTCGTCGGAAATTCTCGGCAGGATGTCGAGGCAAGGGACCCGTTTGCCGTCCATCGTCACGGTATCCCGGCCCTTGCAGAAAATATTGATGGTCCTGAGCCTCTTGTCGACACAGATGGGCAGTGAAAAGGTATCCCCGGGGCCGAAAGTAAGGCTTCGCAAATAATAAAATATGGAAAGATAATCGTTAGTGAATCTGGCCGCATCCATGCTTTTCAATTTTCCATCTTTAATATGCACGGAATCGCGAGTGAGATCGAACAGTATCCAGGTGTCGGCTTTATAGTGTTTTCCTTCCCTGAGATGCTGCTCGAAAAAGAGCGGATAAAGCCCGGCCGCATCTACCGTTGAAATCACATTATCCCGCATTCGATAGAAGGTGGTGACGAATCCTCTCGAAAGTGCCTTGCCGTCGAGCCGTATCGTACCGTTTGCCGGGTCCGGCTCGGCCGTTAATACAACATACCCGGCCTTGAATGGACCCCACCCGACATCGTAAACCAGAATTTCTCCCCGCGAAAAACTCTGCTCCGGCACACTCCGAAGGGGAGAGGATGGAAACGAAACCTGAAAGGCGCTTTTTATCGAGTCGATGACATTCGGTTTGTAGTACAGCGTGTCGACGAAGCGCGCCGCTTCCTGCCAGTTGACATTGTCGGTTTCATTTTCAACCGGCTCCTCCGCCCGGGCCGCAGCAAAAATCCCGAGCTGAAGCATAGCAAGATACCACAGGAACTTCCTCGTCTTCATTGCGAAGACTTCGCTTGGATGACCATTAATATTGAGCCCCCCGGTCGCGCAAAAATGCCTTGAGGGACCGATCGAACGTTTTTTCACCTGCTGCGGTGAAGTAGCAGGCAGGAAGTTCCCCTGAACCCCGATGGTATACAACGCATTCGCAGCACTTCCCATGGCGGGAGCAGGGGTAGGTGCAGGAACACGCAACGGTTTCTTTTTGGTGGGCACATCCGGTCATCGATCACTCCTGAACTTCGGCGGAGAAGCTAACGCACGTTGAAGCAGTACCACTCAATCTTTTTTGCCGCCGTCCGCCTTGGCCATGAGGGTCACCAGTTCATTGAACCCGATCGAGGGTTTCCAGCCAAGACATTTTATCGCTTTGGACGGGTCGCCGAGCAGGAGGTCGACTTCTGTAGGCCGGAAATATTTGGCATCTATCCGCACAACAGTCTTTCCCGTTGCAGTGTCGACACCCTCCTCACCGATCCCTTCTCCCTGCCAATGCAACCCGATATCGAATACGGCGAAGGCTCTCTCGATAAATTCCCGAACCGAATGGGTTTCACCGGTAGCTATAACATAATCACCCGGTGAATCCTGCTGCAGCATGAGCCACATTGCATTCACGTAATCCGGCGCATATCCCCAATCTCTCCTTGCATCCAGGTTACCTATGTAGAGGCACTCTTTAAGCCCGGCCTTGATGGCTGCAGCCGTCAAGGTAATCTTTCTGGTAACGAAATTTTCTCCGCGACGCGGGGATTCATGATTGAAGAGAATGCCGTTTGAGGCGTGCAGATTATATGCTTCCCGGTAGTTGACCACGATCCAGTAGGCATAGAGCTTCGCAACACCATACGGTGAGCGAGGGTAGAAGGGAGTTTTTTCGGTTTGCGGCACCTCCTGAACCTTCCCGTAGAGCTCCGATGTTGAAGCCTGGTAAAACCGGCAGTTGATTCCGGTTTCCTTAATGGCGTCGAGAAGGCGCAGGGTCCCCACCGCATCGACATCGGCAGTATATTCCGGAACGTCGAAAGAAACCCGCACATGCGACTGAGCCGCAAGATTATAAATCTCATCAGGTTGCACATGTTCGAGCATTCGGTTCAGGTTGCTGGAGTCGGCCAGGTCTCCGTAGTGCAGAAAGAAACTCAACTGCTTGCCGCAAGGGTCTTTATAGATATGTTCGATCCGCTCACGGTTGAAAGAACTGGACCGCCGGATCATGCCGTGAACTTCGTACCCCTTTTCCAGGAGGAGTTCGGCCAGGTAGGAGCCGTCCTGGCCGGTAACACCGGTAATAAGCGCTTTTTTTTTCATCGACCTCTCCTTTTCACCAACGAGGCAATTCCCTGTCTAGGCAATTATTACGGGGAACCTTCCGGATGTTTTCGAATATCGGGATTGTCATGACAATTTTCAGGATTAAAATAATTGAAGCTCCCCGCAGCAGGGTGCGGGGAGCACGAAGAAGTTCACCATGCCTCTTCACGCCTGATCGGTCCTTGCGCAGGTACCAGGGGAAATAAGGACTTCAGGCAATTGATAACTATCGTGGGGGACTGTATTTTTTTACCATGTCGAATTTATGGAGAAGGTACTTTCAAATAGTCGTTCAAAAGATTCGACGGCAACCTATCGCCTCTGCCGTCATTGCGGGAATAGGGATAATTGCCTTTTTCGGAGCCGCAGGAGTCTGGTTCGTTTTCCGGTTATCCCAGAATTTGCCCACCGTTTCTCAGCTGCAGAATATTGAGCAACCGCTTGCCTCGCGGGTCCTCGATAAGGACGGCAGGATAGTGCATGAGTTCGGCATAGAACGCCGAAGCTTCGTTCCGCTCGATAAGATCCCGGCAAACCTTCAACATGCGGTAATATCTATTGAAGATCGCAAATTCTACCACCACTGGGGTATGGATATCCGGCGACTCATACAGGCGGCACTTATCGACGTCGTCCGGAGAGGCTATGCGCAGGGCGCTTCGACCCTTACCCAGCAGCTTGCACGAAACCTCTATCTGACCTCCAGGCCCTCGATGGAACGGAAGATACGGGAGGCCCTTACCGCCGTACAGCTCGAATCCTGCTACACAAAAGACGAGATACTCGAACTTTACCTTAACCAGGTTTGTTTCGGGGGCGGCGCCTGGGGTGTCGAAGCCGCCAGCGAGCAGTATTTCAGCAAACGGGTAAGCGATCTTAATCTCAATGAGTGCGCAACCCTCGCCGGTATCATCCAGACCCCCGAGCGTTACCGGCCCGATAAAAAAGAAAATCTTCATCGTTGCACCGTCCGCAGGAATGCCGTTCTCCATGCAATGATGGAAACGCATGCTATCGATGACGCCACCTGTGCTGCAACCATGGCAATGCCGATACTCGTCCGGTTATCATCCGAGAAGAGCACGACTGCCGGCTATTTCCTGGAAATGGTGCGAAAGCATATTTCCGACAAATATGGTGACGATGTGCTGTACAATGGCGGGCTCACGATCTATACAACCCTGGACCTCTCCGGACAGGAGGCCGCCGAAAAAGCCGCTGATAATGAAATTGCGTCACTTCAGGCCCGCCTGAACGGCATGTTTGTCGATTTTACGCGCACCGCACGCAAACATAAAATTTCCCGCGAGACCTTCCTGGCCAATTTCGACTCGCTCTATGCACGGTACGCCAATGAATACGAGCAGCTCAGCGACTCCATCAAGCTGCGGAAGGCCCAGATCGCCGTGATAGCGCTCGATGCAGCTACCGGAGGCATCAGAACGCTTATCGGCGGCAGGAACTTTGAGGAGAGCAAATTCAACAGGGCAACCATGGCACTCCGCCAGCCGGGATCGGCCTTCAAGCCGTTTGTCTATACGGCTGCAATGGAACACGGTTACTCGCCCGCAAGCGTCGTATCCGATCAGCCGGTGACGCTCCAGACGCCGGAAGGCGAGTGGCGTCCCGAGAACTACAACCATGCATTTCACGGTGCTACCACCATCCGCCGGGCCGTTGCACTTTCGGTTAACATGGTGGCAATCCAGGTCATCCTGAAAATCGGGCCTCAATTGGTGGTAGATTACGCGCGAAGAATGGGATTCAGCCACAATATCCAGGCGATCCCCTCGCTCGCAGTGGGGTCATGCGAGGTCACCCCGATGGAGATGGCCAGCGCGTACCAGATCTTCGCCAACCGTGGCATCGCTGTCGAACCCTATTTTATTCAAAAGATAGTCGACAAATCGGGCAAGATCCTCGAACAGCATACCCACGAAGAGCACGTGGTGCTGTCCCCGCAAACCGCCTTTCTCATGAGTTCGCTCCTGAAGACGGTTGTCTGCTGCGGAACGGCATCCGATATCCCGGCCATGGGCTTTACGCGACCGGCGGGGGGAAAAACCGGGACAACAAACGACTATTCCGATGCATGGTTCGTCGGATTCACCCCGCAGGTGGTCTGCTGCGTCTGGACCGGGGTAGGCGAGCAACGGTCGCTCGGGCCCGGCGTTACCGGCGCCGTGGCTGCAGTTCCGGTCTGGGTCCCGGTAATGATCGCCCTTCACCGGCATCTGCCGGAGCAGGACTTCGCTATGCCTGAAGGAATAAAGGCAGAGAGGCTGTGCGACGAATCGCACCTCATTGCAACCGATGCCTGTCCCAGTACCAAAACCGACTATTTCCTGAGCGATGCGGTCGTGGATACCTGCCCCCTGCATGGGACAAGGCACACAGCCGACAACCAGAAAAAAGATGTTTTCGGCACTGCCGTTGTAGAGAAAAAACACAAGGCACAAAAGACCAACCAGTTATTCTAACCGGTTGGCTTGTCAGTTCGATACACGTGGTTACGGGGAGGGGGGCTTGTGATGGTTTGCATTCGAAAAGGCGCGATTTTATCCATTCTTTTTGCCGCTCTGGGATATGGCGGCATCCGATCGGGGCAGGAGGCCCGGTGCGCAGGCACCTTCCCGATTACATTCAGCCCTCTCCCGCTTACCCTCGACAGCCTCAGGGCGGCCACGACCCGGGCAGCGGCACTGACGGCTCAGGGCAGGAAACCGGCGCTCATGCGGGTAAGCGCTCTTGTCAACGATTCGTTTTCGGTCGCCGAGCTTAATCGGTACGGGTGGCGCCTCATCACCCGGATCGGCAGCATAGTAACCCTTGAAGGAAGCCGTGAGTCCGCTCCCTACCTGCAGGCGTTCCCCGGTGTCAGGTATGTCAAGCTGCCCTCGCGGGCTTATCCGGTCATGGATTCGGCGCGGCGGAACTGCTACGTCAACCAGCTCCAGCAAACCGTGCCCGGCTGGACCGGTCCAAAACTCACCGGCAAACATGTCCTCTACGGCCTCATCGATACCGATTTCGATACCCATCACAAGGCCTTTCAGAATGATTCAACCGGCGTTACCCGGTTTGTCGCGGTCTGGGACCAGAACGATTCCACCAAAAAATTTCCCGACCGTTATGGCTACGGCTCAATCGCCAACCACAGCCAGCTCCTGACCGACTCTCTCTTCAGTCTCCATCAGGGCTTCCACGGCACCTACGTTTCGAGTATGGCCGCCGGGTCGCAGATGAATCCCTGCATCTATTATGGAGTTGCGCCGGACGTTTCGATAGCCGGGGTGGCGATGGACACTTCGGACCAGGGCATCATCGACGGTCTCTCCTGGCTGTTTGCACTGGCCGACTCGCTCAAGCTCCCCTGCGTGGTGAGCATGAGCCTTGGATCGCCCATCGGTCCCCACGACGGCACCTCACTGGTCGATCAGGTCATCGATTCCGTTTCCGCAAAGCCGGGACACATCGTCGTCGGAGCTGCCGGCAACGACGGCGACAAGCTCGCGCATGTGCCGCTCACTGCCGGTGCAGGGCAGTCGGTCGGAACCTGGCTTACGCCCTACTTTGAAAGTCCCTGGTATCTCTACGGAATAGAGATGTGGGGCTCGGTCGGCGATACCTTCACGGTCCACCTGAACATCCTGGACACCGCCTCCATGGTTTATTATAAATCGATAGACACCCTTATAACCTCGAAAGGGAAGCCCGGGCAGCAGCAGACCTATCCCTCAATCCGCGTCACCTTTGTTGACAGCACAACCCTCAAGCACGATACTGTCTATTTCCCTACCCTTCTGACTGAAGATGCCAGCTCTCTAAACGGCAAGCCTCATCTTCAGGCTGAAATGTATACCAACAATCCGCGGCTCCATTTAGGGGTATCGGTAACGGTTGCCGGAAAGAGCGGCGGTACGGTGCAAGCGTGGAGTCTTTTCGAGAATGCCTTCAAGAGCTTTGGGGTTGCGGGGTACATCGGCGGAGATTCCACCATGTCGGTAACCGAGCTCGGAGGCACGGCAAAAGATAACATTACGGTTGGTGCCTATGAAGACCAGGGGACTCTTACTGAATACAATGGAACAAAGGTTGGTACGAGCGACAACGGACTTCATACCGCCACGCTCTATACCAGTCGCGGACCAACGGCAGACGGGCGGATAAAGCCCGACATCATGGCGCCGGGATCGTATGTAGTCGGCGCCATGGCCAGGGATATTGATACAGCCGGTTCACTGATCATGTATTGGCCCGATTATCCTCTTCTCGATCAGCGGTATGCCGCATCCGGAGGCACCTCGTGTTCGGCGCCGATTGTCGCCGGGATTGTCGCGGATATGCTGCAGGCCGACTCCGCGGTTACCGACAGCCAGGCACGCGTGCTATTGCAGCAAACCGCAACAACCGACGCCGCTACCGGCGTTATCACCACCCCGAACAACCTCTGGGGAGCGGGTAAGGCAAATGCCCTCGGGGCGCTGGCAAAACTTCTCAAGATCAATGGCGTTCTTCCTATCGCGGACATCGAAGAGGGACCTGCCGGGAACCTGAAGAGACTGCCGGGCAACCGTTTGTCCTTCAGCGGTATGCTTCACTCGCCTGCCGAGCGGCTTATATTTGAATATTTTGCCGTCAACGGCCGCATGAGCCGGAAAACACTGTGTCCCGTAGGCATAAGGGTCGATTCGTATAACTCCTTGCCGACCGGGGTATACCTTGCCCGCGTCAGAACCCAGAACCGGGTCCTCGCGGAAACCACCGTAACGGTGGTAAGCAGGGAGTAAGGCTGAAACCTGCTGCCGGAACGGACGCGCCGGCATACCATGATTCCGGGGTTTAAACCGCCTGCGCCTCACTCCGCAGGCGCGCGGAATTACCCTTATGTAAACTTGCGCATGGCAAGATACGAAATAAAAACCCAGATAATGACCTTTGGAGTTTTCCGGCGATTTTTGAGGAAATTGAGCAGTTCCGAAGGACCCGGGGAATTGGTTCCTATATGCGAAATGGTAAATGTTTGCCGATTGGTAAGGCAGGCAACCTGGGCTCCGATGCCGCCGCCCCAGGCATGGTTGATACCGGAATAACTGTCGCCGAAAATCATGATGTCGCTCCAGACGGAATCCCTGAACAGGCTGCCGTCCTTTACCTTGATCATTCTGCAGTCGTTGGGATACAGGGATGAATCACCGAGGAGCATGGCCAGGTCGCGAGGTTCATAAATTTCCGTGTCTTTAAAGGTATAGCCCGATTGAGCGCCGGCACCCAATAGGCGGTTGAGGGTGTCGGCAATCACCTGCGCGGCAAGCAGGATTCCCTCCCCGTCCCAGTGGCTGTCCTTTTTCTGGTAAAGCCTGTCCTTAAATGCGGAGGCAGTGAAGACCGGAGAGAGATCAATGACCTCGACATTGCTATTCCGGAGCATTCCGATCATGCGTTCCCGTTGATTGTGGATGTTATCGGCGTTTAAGGGCGGGCGGATCTGAATGATCGAGGCTTTGTCCGGAACCGGAACGACGATTAATTTGATACCCCGTTGCTTGAGGTACTGATCCAGGGCGGAAATTTTCCTCGCGTTGTGAGATGCGTATACCCACGGTTCGAGAAGCGCCCTCATGCCCAGCCGGTTAAATATCCAGCCGTTCTGTCCGCAGACGGCTCTTTCACCCGTTGCCAATGACACTAGTATTTTACCGGCGATATAGGCATTAAACAACGGAGAGTTCGAGGAAACCAGGGAAATGTACAGCATCGCCAGCACAGCGGCACACCCTGCGATGAAACCGACCAATTTAAGACCGGCTCGCCTTTGTGATGGTTTACGCTTCAATCCGTCTATCACAGCGGGCGGCTCCTTTCAAGGGTGTCCCGGAACGATACGGATTGCCGGCCCACTCGGCATTGAAGGCATCCCTTCATGGAACGAGATACCATGCTCGCCCTGTTCATCGCACCGCTCAATTGCCTCAGCCGACCGTCCGGCGAATCCCGGGGATCGCAGCGAGTGCCGCCGTTGCAACACCTGAAAGCAGAAAAGCTGCGCAGGCCGTCAGAGGAATTGCAAATACCGGATGCATCATGGTAGCCGAAACTCCCCACGACTCCATGAGTTTCAAAATCGCCGGATGGATAAGATAGATCCCGAAGGTCATATTTGCTGCCCATGAAGTCCACCGCTCTCCAAAAAGCGGCTTATCAAACCGCCGTGCTAGGGCGAAGAGCGCGAGTGCCATGGGTACTACCGTAAAGCTGGTAAAGCTATAGGAATAGAAGCGGATTTCATCCGCCGTACCGGCACTTATATATACCATTATAATAGAGACGATTCCCATCGCTCCTGCAAGAAGCCAGAGGCGCTCCGGCCGACCGTACCGGGGTGCGGCGGCAATCAAGTATCCTGCCATGCAGTAGGGCACAAAGTTAAAGAAGCTTCCGATAAAAATTGAGAAGTGCCCGCCGTGCGGCCCGCCAAACAACCATACCGCGCTCGAAACCATTGCAATCGCAAGCCATACGGCTGTCAGCAGCCGAAGATCCGCGAGCGGAGCTGCCCCGACGCAATAGCCAACCAGGGGAAGGAAAAGATAGAGGCCGACCAGCATATAGAGGTACCACATATGGTAATAGGGGTTCCCGGCGATGATGTCCGCAACCAACCTGACCGATTCGCTCCGGAACGCCTCGGGTTCGCGCACCAGGGGCACGAGGCGAATGAGGGAGTAGAACGCTGTCCAGAATAGAAGGGGGATGATGATTCGGCTGAGTCTCTTTTTGTAGAACGCCGATACCCCTTCGGATCTCTCGGGGTTCAGGAGAAGCACACCGCTTATCATGAGAAAAAACGGAACGCACCATCGCGAAAATGCATTATAAACATTACCGGCAAGGAAATAGGAGGCATCGGGCCCGGAATAGTGATAAACAATGCTGCCTGCGGTATGCAGGACCACCACTGCCAGGCAGGAAACTATCCGGGCGTTATCAAGCCAGTGCAGCGTGTGTCGATGGTGCAAACCTGCCATAAGCTCCTGCGTCTGTTAACTGATTAGCGCGATATCCCGCCCAATCGGGAAGGTTTAAAATACTGTCTGCAATGCAGCTCCTGCCCAATAAGGCCGACGCGGTGTCGAAAAATCGTATATTTTACCTTCCGCCGCAAACAAAAGCAAAGAGCCGCGGATTTCCAACGCAAACTTTTTAAGGAGGATGCATGGCAAGTATCAAAGGAACTCGGACCGAAAAAAATCTTCTTGCGGCATTTGCCGGTGAGTCTCAGGCGCGTAACCGCTACACCTATGCTGCAAGTACTGCCCGAAAGGAAGGGTACGAACAGATTGCAGCGATTTTTCTCGAAACCGCCGAGCAGGAAAAGCAGCACGCCAAGCGGTTCTTCCGCTTCCTTGAAGGCGGCATGGTAGAGATAAGCGCCTCCTATCCGGCCGGGACGCTTGCGTCAACAATCGATAACCTCCGCGCCGCCGCAGGAGGCGAGCACGAAGAACATACCGAGATCTATCCGGAATTTGCGCGCATTGCAAAAGAAGAGGGTTTCCCGCAGGTGGCGACACAATTCTCCCTGACTGCAAAGGCCGAAGCCCACCATGAAGAACGGTACCGTATGCTGCTGGCGAACCTTGAAACCGGTTCGGTATTCAGCAAATCCTCAAGCACCCGTTGGATCTGCCGCGAGTGCGGATACATCCACGAGGGACCGGATGCACCGGGGAAATGCCCCTGCTGCGAGCATCCCCAGGCATTTTTCCAGGTACTCTCGGATTTGTACTAGGTACCCGGGGAGTATTACCGAATGCGGACCTGCAGAACCGAATTTTGCCCATTCTGCAGGTCCTTGCGTCCGCTACGAAATATCGCACAGCCATGAAAAAGATCCCCGCTTTCCTTGCCGGACTATTCGTCGCCGGCATTGTCGCATCTCTCCTGCTGGCACACCAGGTTCGGCTCCGGCGTGAGGCCGAAACCGAGGTCCGTCTCGCCTGTGCGGGACAAACGGTCCGGACTGCGCTGGATGAGCTCAGGAACGAGATCGGCGAACGGCTGGCTGCTTTTGCGGAAGCAACAAAATCGGACCGCATGTTTTCCCTGCGGCTCCTTGCCGAAAATAATCCGACCGCCCCGGAGGTAATCGGCCGTGCTTCAGAGTACCTCGGTCCCATGGGGTTTTCGTTCCTTGACATAACCGATTCTGCGGGAACCATCGTATCCTCGGGAAGGTTTCCGGCTGACGCGGGCAATTCAATGGCTAAAAAATTGTCGCTTCTTACGAGCGAGCCGCGCTTCCTGATGGATGGGGTACCGGGCAATCCCGTGCCCAGTCTGCAGGCTGCGACCGCTTTTACCGTTGCAGACTGCATTACCTTCCATGCGGCGGGCGGCATTGTCATCGACACCTCGCTGCTCAACCGGCTTGCGCCCTGCGAGGGAGTGACGGTATTCCTTCGCTGCGACACAACCATCCTCGGCCTGCAGGACGTGCAGAAAATTTCCGATGTCAGGAATCACCGGATTATCATTAACGATAAGGAGTACCCGGCAATCCGGCTGCCGCTGCCGGCGGCGGAGGGAACTCATGAACCGGTCCTCATTGTCGTACTCATGAAACCTGCAGGGCGGTAGCGCTCCGACCGGCAGCCGGATAGAACCGGGGCGGTTGCCGGGGTCGGCGCATCGGCTCCTGCTTCAGTGCTCTTGAAAGGGAAGGGTGTATTTCTACGGTCCGGCAACTTAAATCACTTATCGTCACATTAGCGCCGATGTTGTATTACGTTCTCCGACACGGCTTAAATCGGCTGCGCGTTTTACTGGCGCGGCATACCCTGAAACAAGTACAAAAAGTTTTCGAGGCAGCTCCCGAAACCCCGGCCTGGCTGGAGCCGGATACTCTGGAGGTGCTCCAGAATAGCTATGCATACCCTCCCCCCTACGGGTATGACCCGCAAAGTCTTGAGCAGAGAGGCAGGTACCGGGCGGAAATAATTCTCCGTCTTATCCATGCACGGCCGAACGCGGCGATAACCTTTCTTGAGCTGGGGTGCGGGGATGGCATGACGAGCTGCTGTTTACAGCGCAGGGGAAACATTACCGTGGCTATCGACAGCCGGTCGGATGGTTTCGATCGCCGGGCAGTGAGCGCAGGGACCGTTTTTTATCGCATGGATGCCTCCCGACTGGCCTTTAATGACGATCGATTCGATTGCATCTTTTCCTTCAATGCATTTGAACACTTTGCCGCCCCGGAGGCCGTTCTGCAGGAGCTTATCCGCGTAGTGAAGGTCGGTGGATATCTTTACCTCGACTTCGGTCCGCTCTATATGGCGCCCCTGGGCCTCCATGCCTACCGGTCGATTACCGTCCCCTACTGTCAGTTTCTTTTCGAAAAAAAAACGGTGGAAAATTTCGCCCGGGAACGGGGATTGGATCCGGTCGATTATTCCTATGTAAATGCTTATCCGGCGGAGGCTTTCCGGGGAATCTGGAGCCGCGCCCGCGACCGGTTGGAAACAATCAGGTATCATGAATCGACCGATCTCTCCGGCCTTATCCTGATACGAAAGTACCCTTCCTGCTTTAAAAGCAAAACCGCCGATTTTGACAACCTGATAACCTCATCGATGGCAGTGCTGTTCAGGAAAATCCGTTGACCCGGGGCGGGAAGCCAATGGTAAATTCAAATTCCTTTGGATGGCTGAGCCGGAATACAAAGTCAAATGCCGGGCGTTCCGGGAGACACCCTGAAGGGTGCCTCCCGGCGCGCCTCCGCCGGGCTCTCGGCGAAGCCGAGCCGGAATCCATAAGCAAATTCAAATTCTTTTGGATGGCTGAGCCGGGTCACCCGCACGATGTGGGAGTGCTTCATAATAGGCACCTTGCGGCGGGGACCCACGAGGCCTCTGCGAAAAGATGAAAGCCCTGAGCCTGGCAATAGCGTGGGCTTATAATCTTAATCCCTACAGGCTTAAAAAGAATCTTTCATGTTTTTTCTACCATAGTGGAGGGCGTTGCGGGAGGGGGAGGGCGTTTGCCTTCAGGCAAACATCGCCTCCCCCTTCCGCTGGAAGGGGTGTGCCAAAGACCCCGCAGCCCGGCTTTGCGGGCGCGGAGGCTTTGGCCAGGGGGAACCATTTTTAAATGGTTCCCCCACCAAAGGCAGGTACATTCTTGCGGCCTATCGCACGTTGGCGATTTTCTTCACTTCCTGCAACTCCCCTGCCTTGATCTTCAGGAAATAGATGCCCGAGGGTTCCCTGCTCCAATCGTGGAACAATGCATGGCTGCCGGAGGCCTGGTTCGACTGCAGAAGCGTTACCGCCGCCCCGTTCGGATTGACAAGCGTCAGGGCAACATCGTTTCGCTGCGGCAAGGTGTATGCAATGATGCCAGATTTCATATTTGCGGATAATCCAAATACGGATTTCATCGGCGAAGCACTGCGGTCCGTTGCAGTGGAACCCCCGACGACAATGACCGCACCGGAACTGCCGATGGTCATGGCGGTACCGAAAACGATCTGGTATTCGGAAGTATCGGCGCTGTAAACGGCAATAGTCGCGGGCACCGATGTGCCGCCGTTGGTTACCGATACCGTCGCGGCGCTTCCATTCTTCCGTACGAACAGCTGCTTGAAAGTCAACCCGGAATCAAAATTGACGACGAATTGCTGGACCTTACCGGCCCGCACGTTATAACTCAGGGTTCCGCATGACAAGGGGTTCATAAGGGGAGCATTGACAAGCGAGTCGCCCATGGTATCGGGCACCGACGGCTTGAGCCAGAGCTTCTGGCCGTGGACATCAATCGAAAATCCGGTAATTGCATACAGCGTGCCGAATATTCCCGGCATCGACATATACCGGCCTGCTCCCCAGCCGCCCCCTCTTCCACCCGTATCCGCCTTACAGGACATGTTCCACACCCGTTTGAACCGGTTATAGGTGGCATTCCACATCATCTTCGATACATTGAGTCCGATATTCGGATTCCCGTGATAAATGGCCGGGCATCCGAATTGCGGAACCGGATACCCGATATATGACACATAGAAAATGTTGGTTGTAGCGCCGGCATTGGCATCGGCCTCGGTCCCGTTGAAAAATGATGCCGTATTCGAAAGCGATGCGGTCGGAAGGGCGGCCATCATCATATATGCCGGATTATTAGGCCCTGTTCGGGAGTCGACATTAACGGCGTTGGTGAATTTTATCGCGCTTTCTATGCGGCTTTCGGGATGAAGCGGCCCGAGGCCGAAAAGATCGGCATACCATTGCCCGGTAAATTGCCCTTCCCAGGAGGCCAATCCCTTTCCCGATCCTCCCAGATCGGTCGAGCCGGTGTAATACCCGGTAAGCCCTGTAGGGCCGGCATGGGTGGTATCCCAGAATCCGCCGCCTGCGGCAGCGCCCCCGGTCAGAGGTCGCATGTTCAAAGCTGGCTGAGGCTTTCGCAAAGTAATTGTTATAGGTATTCACAATGGTATCGTTGAAAAGCGTCGCCATCGCCGCTCCTGCCTTGAAGGCGGCAAGATCGAGCTCATTATCGTATTCGCGCGACGGGATATCCCAGCCTGCCCAGTAGGGATTATCGTAGGTATCCAGATCGCTATCGTCCGTAAGGCCGTCATTATTCTTTGTATCCATGGACATAATCCATGCTATGGCTTTTTTAATGTCGGGATACAGCGCGGCAAGCTTTACGCTGTCGCCGCTCCACATATAATCGCGATAGCACATGAGGATAAATTTGGCGGCATCGTCGGCGCGAACTGCATTATCGTTCCCTGAATAAAGGTGCGGTATCATCCCGCCGGTCTGCTGCACATTCGCGATACGCGCGGCTTCGGACCAGGCGGCAGTCGGCGCAAATACCGGCAAGCCGATAGAAGCGGTATAACATTGATCGATGCTTCCGATGCCGGTTGTCGTACCGTCGCCTTCATCGGATGATTCCTGCATCGAGTAGGTACCGACACCGCTCACGGTATTCTGCGTTGCCGTGGTCCAGGCGGTCATCGAATTGTAGGGATGACAATTGTTGATGAGCATGTCCTGCAGCCATGCCGGAAAATTTGATTTCAGTATTTTGTTCTGCCAATTAAGAACCCGTGACCTGAGCAGCGATGCATTTATCAAGGCATAGGTCGCCAGCGACTCCGCATCGGTATAATAGTTCCGGTACCACCCGGTAGCCTGGTTGGTCCAGGAGAGCGTGAAGGTAATGGTCCTGGTCTGGGAGGGAGCGAGATAAATTTTCGACGCCAGAATCCCGCCGGTAGTGTCGTTCAGCTGGCCGTTGGCCGTAAACAGGGATCTTGATGCCCCGTAGGTAACAAGGCCGAAGCCGGCGGTGTCGTTTTTGACCATAAGCGCGATGGTGGCGCCGGTTCCGGTGCCATTCTTGATCCCGGTCACGGTACCGGTTGCCGGAATGACCTGGCCGGTGGCGGAATTGGAAAGGGCAACCGCGGCGGTTTCGGCGACCGTAGCAGTATCTGTCAAGGTAAACGTATAGATGACGATAGGAAGGGAAGAATTTTTATTGTCGCCCGGGATGATGGGGGAAAATGCCTCCAGGGAAATTTTAACCGGCATGCCGGCCTGCGAATACTGCAGGGTCAGGCGGGGCCAGAAGCCGGTGTAGGTCGTTGTCATTTTGTTGGCGGCAGAATCCTTCAGGTCGGAATACCAGACCGACGTTCCCTGCCGTGCAAATGCGGTAACAAGCGGCATGGTTCCTGCAGCAGGAGCGATGTTGCAGTATGTCGTGCTGTAGTCGCCATTTGGCAGAAAGTTAAAATTGCCCCCGCCTATGCCGCCTAGTGGCACCCCCATGACGTAGTTGCCGTTATTGTTAGCCGTATCGGCCAGCGAGCCCGCGCAGGTAAATGCGAACCCCCTGCCGCACAACAATACTGCCGCAATTGCAAGGGCGCCCGTAAGTATGCGGAAACGCACCGTAATCGGGCCGATGAAAGGGCGGCCACCGAAAGAATGCACCATGAAGAACCTCCTGCGCTGAAGAATTATAAAAAGGGCTGCCTCGCCTCCGATTAACGGCTTTTTGCGGACCAATTGCAGGTATCGCTCAATAATATAATGAATATAAGGATTATGCCGGGTACAAAGCAATAATAAAAGCGAGCGCGCCGGGAAGACAGCCATTTGAAACAACCAGGTTACCGGAAACGGGGTCTTTGGACGCCCGACGCCGGAGAGCGGTTTCCAATCGGGCGAGGGCGCGGCGCTCCACGGGCGAGGCGCTGTCGTTCCGGGGGCATGGGAAAAAAACGGCCTCACCATCCGGCTGCCGAAATACTACGCGCTCGGGGATCCCTGCACCCCCTGCGCGGATCAACATCGCCTTGCCTGTCCGGCACAATCGTTATTCGAGTATTTTATCAATGGTCTGCCCGCAGCCTTCCATGGCACCGCCTGTCGCCACGGATCGGGTTTCGGGAAAAGGTCCAAAAATGCCTTCCCTCTGTTTCAGGATCCCGGAAACTGAGGGAAGGGGAAGCTTCCACCTGAGGTTTACTCAATGATAAGTTTACCCGGCGGTATAATCATCGCCCTTATAATCCTGGCAGCGCTTTTTATAGCCCTGCGGGAAGCGGTTTGCTGGTACTGGAAGATAAACCGGGCGATCCGCCTGCTCGAAACCGCCGGTGCAAAAATCGATGCACTGGGAAATGCCGTTAAAGTTTTAGCGGCAAATCAATCGCTCCTCATGCAGCGGATTCCCGTTCCCCGGCCGTCTGAAACTATTGCCGAACCGGTGGAGACCTATGACCAATGGGACACAGACAGGCTGCTTACCGCGCTGAAAAGTCCGGATTACGATCTTCCGACAAAGGAGCGCCTTCAGAAGGTGCTCGCAGCACGATACGGGATACGGTACGAAGAGGGCAAATACCGGTACCGCGATTACGTCAGCGATGCTATTGACGGGGCTGTCGAGTGCGCACGGCTTTATACCCGGCGTTGACACATTCCTTTCACAGCTCGAAACGGTAGGTAAAAAGAAATTGGGCCGGATGGGCGACGCCGTCTTTCACCAATGGTTGAAACCTGGTCGCTTTGAGTGCCTTGATTGCGTTATTCGTGAAATCATTCCCGCCTGAACTGACGAGATCGACGCTTTGCACCTTCCCGTGGGGATCGATGGTTACCTGCAATTTCACCGTCGCGGTAACGCCCTGTTCCTCTGCCCAGGCCGGATACTCTGGAATCACCTGATCAAGTATCGCGGGCTCTCTGTCCAATTGTACCGGAGCGAATGGTAATGGAGGGGGCGCTTTTTGCACCATGGAATCGGCCGGTTTCATGAGCGTGTTTCCCGTTGCCACTGCCATATCGCCCGATTTGCTTGTGGCGTCATCGGGCACGCCGAATACCGGCGCCGGCTGGGGAGCATCCCTCGGCGGAGCCGGGGGATGCGGCTCGTCGGGATCGGGCGTCACGGGTCTCTGCTTTAATTGAACCGGTTCTGCTATCGGAGGCGGTGCCACCTGGACGATTTGCACCTCGTCGTCCTGAGCTTGCGATATACGGACAATCCGGCCGCCGAACACCATAACCAGACCGGCAATACCTATGGAACCAAATGCCAGGAGGATATTCGTTTTTCCGAATGCATTACCGGGAGGAGCATTTACATGAATAGCTCCATCCGTCCGCGACGGGGCACGGTGTCTTGACCGACGCAAGCGAGGCAGTAACACTTTCATCATGAACTCCGGACAACCTTTAACGCATAGCGGGTTATGCCCGATCCACGCACGATGTCTATAAGCCTGACCACTTCCCGATACGCAAGATCCTGATCCGCTGCAATGAGAACCTGGTGCTCCGGATCCCCGGCAACAGCAGTTCGTAAATTCGCAGTGAGATGTGCCGAATCCGATGGTTCTCCATCAAGGAACATATTCTTATTTTTGTCCATCACCAACCCGGATGCCTTTGGCGCCTCCGAACCTGCATGAGCAGCTCTGGGGAGATTAATCTTGATTTCCTGCTGGTCGATCACGGAACTCGTGATCATGAAGATGATCAGCAGTACCAGAAAGATATCCACCAGAGGAGTGATGTTGATGCTGGAGATAATCTCCTCATCATCGTGAGGCGAGTGTGAAGCCATTTCATGCCTCCGGTCGCACAAAGGTTTCGTGCAGGAAATGGGCAAGGATGAGTGCCTGCACCTCTCTGGCCTCTACCAGAATCCCCTTACTGCGATTGCGCAGCATATTGTAAAAAACCACTGCCGGAATGGCGACCATGAGCCCGAGGGCGGTAGCGACCAGAGCCTGGGAAATGGCAACCATGACCTCGGTGCTGCCCTTTCCCCCCGAGGCGGCGAAGCGGTCGAATGCCACAAGTATACCTATGACGGTGCCGGTCAGCCCGAGGAAGGGAGCGTTTGCGCCAACGGTTCCCAGAAAGGAGAGTCCCCGTTCCAATCCGCGTTTTTCCATGGACTCCTGCGCGTCAAAAACCTTTTCCATGGCTTCCGGAGCCAGACCCCAGTTCTCAAGACCGGTTTTTACCATCCTGCCCGGCACCGTGGCGGAATCAACCTCGTCAATCCTGATCATTGCGATATCGCTTTGTTTCAAGCTTTTTGTCAGGCGGGCGATCCACTTCGAAGCGTCGCCCCCGATCCGGGAGTAGCTGCGTAACCGCCCGATAAAAATAGCCAGGATAGCCACCAGCAGAAAGACGAGCAGCGCCAGGATCGCCTTCTCGATAAGGATCAGGATCGGCGCAAGATGCGAGATGAAATGAACCATTGTTACCTCCTTACTCTTTGTTGGGTCCTAAAAGAAAAAGATATCCGATATAACCGGTTAATTGATTTCTGCCGGTAATGTCCCGCCCGAGGGATCCGAGAACCTGATGCCGGGGAGAGACATTCACGGTAAGGCCGATGTTGCAGCCGATTTCGGCTCCACGATAATCATCCTGATGGGAAAAAGCGAAAAGTTCCGCCCCCGCAGTAATGTCGTTCGATACCTCACGCTGCCCTTCCCATCCAAACATCCAGCAGCGTTCGGATGATCGCCCGATGGCCGTTTGAAATCCGCCGCCGCCATAGGTTGTCCAGTGTCCGGAGCTCTTCTGGAACCAGAGCGGGAGGAATAGTTGCGCAGTTCCTTCCCCAAGCCCTCTGGAGGAATCCCCGGTGGGAAGAATAACAGCCGGATAGATTGAAGCCTGCGGACTTCCCACCTTTTCCTGGAGAAACCGGTATTTTATTCCTATTTCAACATCTCCCGGACCATAGTCCATAGGGCTGCCTGTCGAGGGTTTCAGTAAAAGCTGAACCGTTGAAGAGAGTTGCACCTCAGGCAACAATCCATAGTTGGCCTCTACGGCAGGAACTGTTCCCAGTACAGTCTTCCCTGCGTGCAACCATTGCGATTCGAAAAAAATTTCCCAATGCCGGTATTCCACCGGTTCCGGATCGTCGGTGACATACGGTGGACCGGCTCTTACCGGTACAACCGCCGACCCCAGCACCAGTATAAGACCGGCAAGGGTGCAAAGCCGGGTTCCCCGATGGTTCACGGCGCGATCCGCCTGCCATGAGCCGGAAACTTTTTTTACTTCTCAACCGGTGCGACCTCCAGGACCATAAAGCTTCCCGGCTTGATTTTAGCGCGCGCCTTCGGATTCTCCCCGGCAGCAGCCGGAAGCGGCTCGTATTCGGCCGTCGGCAGGTACAACCGATGGTTTATTCTGTCAAGCGCCATGGTTTTGGCACCCTTTTGCGTCGCGATATTCTCCACCACCTTGAAGCCGTTTTTTCCCGTCTTTTGAATCACCGTCACCGTGCCCACACCGTTCGAGCAGAATACCCGCTGCGCTACCGGGTCAAATGCCGCCGCATCGACATGCTCACCGATGGGCAGCGTTGCAATAACCTTCCCGTTAAGGGCATCCATGACGATCATGACTTTACTGCGGCATCCGATGAAAAGCCGGTGGTCGGCAGTATCGATTGCCATGGCAGAGGGTGAACTGCCCGGCGCCACGGTCCATTTTTTTTCAACCTTCATCGATTTCATATTGATAACCGCGACAGCACCCTTGTCTTCAAGGTTTACATAAATCCTGCCGTCGTTACCTGATGTTGCATATTCAGGCTTGCCGCCCAGGACTATCGTCGCAACAACGGAATCTTTTTTGTATCGATTACCGAGGCGTTTCCGGTTTTGCCGTTACACGTTACGATGCTTTGCGAATACGGATCGTATATGATGGCGTCGGGGTCGAGTCCGGTGACATGGATTTTACCGATGAAAGCCAGTGTCCGGAGGTCCGCTACCGTTACCGAAGTATCGTCCCCATTGCTCATATAAACTTTATTCAGGTCTCGAACGATTGCGATGCCGTGTACGCCCCTGGTATCGGCTATGATGCCGACCTGCTGCCCTGCGGCGATATCGACGACCTGGACCTGCATATTGTGCGACACGAACAGCCTGCCGGTCGAATCATCGACCGTGCAATAATCCCAGCTACCCTCTCCAGCAAGCGACACTTTGTTTACAACAGTATATTCGGAAGCCGGCAGTTCCCCCCGGGATGCAGCGCAAAGAAAAAGAACGACCGAACAACCGACAGCAGAAAGCGGTCTCCACATGATTTTTTCCCCTTATTATTTCGTTAAGGTAGCCGTATAGAGAACCTTGCCCTTAGTGTTGACGGCACTCACCGTCATTTTATTCTCCCCGACATTTACCAGCATGAAACCCGGGTCCGAGGACATGAATTGCGTTCCCTCGATTTTTTTAACCGGGCGCGGCTCGCCGCCGCAACCGGTAACGAAAAAATTAACCTTGCTGTGTTTAGAGGTGATATGCTCGAGATCGTGGTCGTGGCCGCTGAAATAGGCATCGACATGATATTTCGAAAAAATCGGTTCGAACCGGCCCGGCATCTCGGTCAGCTCGGGACCATGCTCGCCGCCGGTATAGAGCGAATGATGCCCGACGCAGACCTTCCAACGGCTGGTCGAGGCAGCAAGGCTGCTGTCGAGCCAGCGCAATTGGGCCGCAGTATCCTGTCCCTTGACCGCATGCACATCGTTCTCGTAGTACATTTTCTGGAAGGGCGAGGTGTCGAGCATATACAAATCGAGCGACGTTGCCCCTTTGCAGCCCTCCTTGTGCACGACATAGTACCGCGCGGGCATATTCCACCGGCGGCTGATTTTTGAGTAGTCGATCTCCGCCTGCGGACTGCCTTTGTAATCGTGGTTGCCGAGCACCGGATACCAGTCCACCTGCAGAGAGATGTTTTTGTACACATTCTCATAATTTTCCTGCCAGAGCGGATCGGTGACGCTGCGCACTCCGTCCATCTGGAAATTGTCGCCGCACGAAACGATGAACCCGACCCCCGCTACATTGGCAACCTCCCCCAGCGCATCGGCAACCCTGGTCTGCTCGTACTGTCCGTTCCACCCCCAGTCTCCGAAGGCGACAAAGGTGATACATTCTTTTTTCGGCAATGCATTGATCACACTGTCGGGAAGGGTGCTGTAACTTTTTTTCGGACCGCCGAAACAAAGAGTGGAACCAATAAGAGAAAGTACCAGTAACGTTTTTACCATCCGGGCTTTCATTCGTGCTCCTTTTTATTGTCATTGAATTGAGGCTTGTTCACGCTGCGTATCATTTAATAGTCAGAGATTTAAATCGACCTTCACACCTCCTCGGATGGCCCATGAATAATATTCAATCTCGGTCGGGTAATTCGGGCTGTCGAGGTATAGTTGCGCGGGACTATTGGTAAGATTGTTGGCTTCAAGAAGCAGCGTTACATTGCCGGGCAACTTCTGGCTCACCGCGCAATCGAGCTGGGCATGGGTGGCGGTATAATTGGGTAAAAGAATCCTGGCGCCGGTCGGGTCGACGTAGGTATCCAGCTCGTAAATAAATGCACTCTGGACATTGAGGGCCACGCGGGCCGAAAAACCGTATTTCTCGTAAAAGAGTGAGAAATTTCCCACATGATCGGATTGTCCCGGCAGCGTGGTATAGTTTGATAAGCCGGGTACCAGCGCCTGCGACCAGGTAAAACAGTAATTCGCATTTATGCCGAACCCATTCAGAAAGCCGGGCAGGAACAGGAATCGCTGCAGGACATTGACTTCAAACCCGGCCAGATCGGCATTATTGCCATTCGCCTTGCTGTAGGCTGTAATGGGCTCGTGCGAACCGCTGCTGACCGCAATAATATAGGGGCTGTAGATCGCATTTTCATAGTAGCCGCGGGTGCTGAAAATGTAATCGTCCATTTTTTTGTAAAATGCGCCGAACGATGCCATGTCCATGGAGTTGGGATAATACTCGATCGCCGCATCGACATTATTAGACTGGGTAGGCTTCAAATCCGGATTTCCCATATCCACCTGTTCCTGGCCGTCATCATTGGTAAACACCTTGGTCGGGACCAGGTCCAGCCAGTCGGGAGGCGAGAAGGTATGGGTATAGGAGAGACGAACATCGAGGTATTTGTCAAAGGAGTATTTGCCGAGTACCATGGGCAGCGGATAAAAGAAGCTCCGGTACATGTCGAGCGGAATCCGCTGGATAATGGAGTTGCTGTACCCTTCCGCGGTATCCTGATATCCCGAATAGTTCATCGACATGAATTCGCAACGTACCCCGCCGATCAACGTCAACTTATCCAGCTTCAGCTTTCCCTGGAAAAATGCGGCGGCGGTACGGTCGATTGCCGTAAAGGTCTGGGGGTCAACCTCCAGCTGGCTATTGACAGAATCTGCATAGAGAAAATTGCCCGGTCCGGCGTCATGGGCGGCACTCAGCCAGTTGCGCAATAACGATGGGTCGGGCATCATGTTCAAGGAATACTGGTTGTTTAAGAAGGAACTGTTGGAATACCCTCCGAGAAACGAGTCGAGAGCGGGGGTCTGGAAATTGCCGGAATCAATATAGTCGGTTACCGTAAGCGACTGGGATTTAATATGCTCGGTTCCCTTTGCACCCATCTTCAAATCAAGCGACCCCTTGTCGTCAAAAACCGGGATCCGCGGTGCACTGAGATTGATCTGCGCCGACCAGGAATTTTCCTCGATGTTCTTCGACCGCATTTCAATGCTGCTCGGCTTGTAATTGGCCGGATTAAAAAATGCCGAGTCGACCTGGAAAACTTCCTTATTATAAAGCAGCTCATTCAACTGGTAGGTTGAAACGTTAATGGGCGTAAACTGAGGATCATCGAGATTTGAGGGGTTGAACAGAATAGTCGAATTCTGATTTTGAAAGGTGCCGGTAAGCTGGTTAGGCTGGTTGGTCTGGCCGTAAGAATAGGACGCGGAGCCGTCGAGTTTACAGCCAATCAAGGGCGTAGTGCCCCCCAGCGTCACGGTCGACATGGATTTTCCCGTATAGGCGTCTTTTATCGATCGGGTGATCGGAAGATTTTCAACGAGGTTCGCTCCGGAGCCCGGCGTTGCGCCAATGGTTGCAGCATCGCCGTTATGTGCATCCAGGAGAAGCGACCGACGGTCTTCCTGCTCGCCAAAAAAGTTGCTCGAAGCGGCAAGGTAAATCCGAGCCTCCGGGGAGAACCGGTAATCGATCTTGGTGTTGCCGGCGACACGTTCGTCATCATACTGGTAATCGCGGAGCATGAGACTCCAGAGGTGCTGCCCGAAGGCATGGCTCAGCGTCGTGTCGCCATCGTTGAGCACAATATCGGTGTCGTAGGTCATGGCTATGCCCTGGGTCTCCCGCTGCTCGTGATCGTAGCTTCCACCGATAAAAATCCCGAGAGCATTGTCGAAAAATCGCCTGCCTCCTTACGCCGATCCCTGCCAGATCGGCTTCCCGGACATCTGGATATAACCCGGTGTAAAGTTTAATTTTATCCTCGTCACGGAATCCTTTGCCGCGTTCGTAATCAAGTTCACCGTTCCGCCGATGGCATCGGCATCCAATTCAGACATCAGGACCTTGGCGACCTCGATTTCCGCAAGCTGGTCCGAGGGAATGACATTGAGGCCTATGGCGCGGGTTGAGGCATCGGTTCCCGCAATAGACTGGCCATCAACGGTTACCGTCGACAGGCGCGGCTCGGTTCCCCGGATCATGACATAGCTGCCTTCTCCATGGTCGAGCTCCACCAAAACACCCGGAACACGCTGCAGCGCGTCGGCGGTTGTCACATCAGGCAATTTGCCGATGAGTTCCGCATCGATGACGTTCTTAAGGTTGTCGGAGTTCTGCTGCTTGCTCTGAGCGAGGGCCTGGCCCTTTTTCCCGTGGACGACCACGGTCTTTTCCCTTTTTTTTGTTGAATCGCGGACTGCATGCAGCGAATCTGTGATGTGCTTCCGAACTTCGGCACGACCCCGCATCGGGACTCTGGAGCCGAAGTCAAATGGCTCGAGCTGGTGCCGGAGATGATGGGTGGTGCCGGAACGCCGGAAAAAGGAAATATAACTAGATAAATAAGAAGGTCGCTTATTTTCACGTGACCCTTTAGAAGACGTTTTGTTTTTGATAATTGGTTGGCATTTCAGGCGCTTTTAAAAAAAGGGGGTTGCCGGATGTCCGCAAATTCCTTTTAACCGCAGCTGGTAGCTTATCCGACTACTTTACTTCAAACACCCGGAGCGGTTCAATCCCGAAGTTGTCAATCGGATCAGATAAATCCCGGCACCCAAGCCCCCTGGTTGAAAATGAGAGTGACTGGGTCCCGAATGCTCTGATCGCCGTTGGCGAGAATGCCGACCTGCCGGCCATTCAGCGTATGCAACGAGATCATAAACACGGCGCGCTTGCCGGCTGGTCCCAAGTAAGAACGCGGTTGCCGCCCATGCCGGTGATATCGAGGTTCTTATATTCGGGCTTAATGCCTTCCGGCCCATTGTTTTTGACCCCGGTAGCCGCCCAGGGAGAAATCCGGTTGACGCAAGCTCGGGCTGATCTGGCGAGCCAGGACCCGACCGGTCGGTTTGAATGCTCCGCAGATAGGTCGCTTGGGCGAAGAAGCCGTTATTCGGTACCGTCACCACATTCTTAATGGCTACCCCCGTTGCGGACGGTCTCGGGTCCAGCTTGCCGTCACTTCCCCAGTTGATACTGCCCAGTGTCGATTGATGGTGTCGTTTTTATTTGAATCCGCTGCCATGTAGGCGGCAAGGGGCAGGTTCCCTTCACAGCTGCTGTCCCAGACGTTCCCGCCGCCGAATCCATAAAAAACGTCACCTTTGAGAACTATACTATCGTTCATAAAGCGGGCCCAGCAGTTGTATATCTGAACAGAGTCGGCCGTTCCAAGGTTTTCAATGTACAGTCCGTACTGATAGCACTGCGTCAGAATGGAATTTACCCACGTGCCGGCCCCGTTCTTTTTGTAATAGATGCCGTACTTATATTTCCAGGTGTCCTTATTGGCGACGCCGGTGCCGATATACGTCGCATTGTATACCTGGCCGTAGGTAAATGGCTGCCATCCGGTATAATCGTTGGCTTCGATTTTTGAGCAGCATCCAAGACTGGTCCCGCCCGTTATGGTGTCCTGGTAGGCAAAAACGAACTGCATTTTACCGCGGTACCCTATATCGTAATAAACGGCATCTCCGGCCTGGAAGGACGAGGACAGGTATTTGATGTTGACGGTTCCGCCAAGGAAATCAAACCCGTCATCGTTGCACTCGAAGTTTTCAATGTGGTCAAGCCGGGGACGTCCCCGACCGAGAGGAAGCTCAATCCCTTGAGCGTTGCCTGGTCCGCGGCTCCGGCATAGCGAATTGAAACGTAGGAGAGAATTCCCGAAGTATCGTGCGGGTTCGGCGTCGAGTCGCCGTAGCTGAAGAGGCCGGTGTCCGCGGGCGGAACCGTCAGATCGCCGCCGCCTGTCAAGGCGACGCCACCCGGAAAATTATTCGGTGCCTTGCCTTCGATGTAGAGACCGCCCCAGAGGCCGCGCGTCAGATTACTGATTGGCAACGGCGTCGCCATGGTATCCAGAACAGAGGTAAAAATGACCGGATTACTGGCGGTTCCCTGGGCATACAATCTTCCGCCGCGACATACAAGAAGCATGGAGACGCCGCTGTCGAGGGTCTTCAAACTGCCGCCGGTGCCGAGTGCTCCCAGAACCTTGGTTCCCGCGGGAATGGTCAGACTTGCACCGGGTTTAACCAGGATTTTGCCGGCCAGAATGTACTTATTCGAGGCCGACCACGTGGTTGCCACTCCAGCAGGGAGGCTGTCGAGATAATTGTTGCCGCAGGTATCTGCGGCAACAATTATCATCGACAGCCTCCCTGCTGGAGTGGCAACCACGTGGTCGGCCTCGAATAAGTACATTCTGGCCGGCAAAATCCTGGTTAAACCCGGTGCAAGTCTGACCATTCCCGCGGGAACCAAGGTTCTGGGAGCACTCGGCACCGGCGGCAGTTTGAAGACCCTCGACAGCGGCGTCTCCATGCTTCTTGTATGTCGCGGCGGAAGATTGTATGCCCAGGGAACCGCCAGTAATCCGGTCATTTTTACCTCTGTTCTGGATACCATGGCGACGCCGTTGCCAATCAGTAATCTGACGCGCGGCCTCTGGGGCGGCTACATCGAAGGCAAGGCACCGAATAATTTTCCGGGTGGCGTCACCTTGACAGGCGGCGGCGATCTGACGGTTCCGCCCGCGGACACCGGCCTCTTCAGCTACGGCGACTCCACGCCGAACCCGCACGATACTTCGGGAATTCTCTCCTACGTTTCAATTCGCTATGCCGGAGCCGCGGACCAGGCAACGCTCAAGGGATTGAGCTTCCTCTCGGTCGGGGACGGTACCCAGCTTGACCACATTGAAAACTTCGAGTGCAACGATGACGGGTTTGATTTCCTTGGCGGAACCGTCAACATCAAATACCTGTCCTCGTCCTTCCAGGCCGGAGATGCCGTTTATTACGATATAGGGTACCGCGGTAAAATGCAGTTCGTTTTTGCCTACCAGGACACCATAACGGGCGGGACCAGTCTTGGATGCTGCTCAAAAATCGAAGCCAACGATTATACCGGATGGCAGCCATTTACCTACGGCCAGGTATACAATGCGACGTATATCGGCACCGGCGTCGCCAATAAGGACACCTGGAAATATAAGTACGGCATCTATTACAAAAAGAACGGGGCCGGCACGTGGGTAAATTCCATTCTGACGCAGTGCTATCAGTACGGACTGTACATTGAAAACCTTGGAACGGCCGACTCTGTTCAGATATACAACTGCTGGGCCCGCTTTATGAACGATAGTATAGTTCTCAAAGGTGACGTTTTTTATGGATTCGGCGGCGGGAACGTCTGGGACAGCATCTGTGAAGGGAACCTGCCCCTTGCCGCCTACATGGCAGCGGATTCAAATAAAAACGACACCATCAATCCGACGCTGGGCGGTATCGACTGGGGACGTGACGGCAAGCTGGACCCGAGACCGTCCGCAACGGGGGTAGCCATTAAGAATGTGGTGACGGTACCGATAACGGCTTCTTCGCCCAAGACAACCTATCGCGGAGCATTCAACCCGACCGGTCAGGTCTGGCTCGCCGGATGGACCGAGCTTGCGTCAACCGGATTTCTCACCTCGGCGGCTACCAGGGTAAAATCAATGGGCCGGAAGGCATTAAGCCCGAATATAAGAACCTCGATATCACCGGCATGGGCGGCAACCGCGTTCTTACCTGGGACCAGCCGGCAAGCGCGCATGTTATGATCTCGTTGCATACGCTGAATGGCCGGCAGGTCGGCATTCTCGCCAACGGCAATAAGAGCGTCGGGACCCAGTCACTCTCATTTTCAACCAGGGGGCTTGGTGCCGGGATTTATCTGATCCGATTGACAACTTCGGGATTGAACCGGTCCGGAGTGTTTGAAGTAAAGTAGTCGGATAAGCTACCAGCTGCGGTTAAAAGGAATTTGCCGGACATCCGGCAAATTCCTTTTTTAAAAGCGCCTGAAATGCCAACCAATTATCGGTATAAACGAAGCGTCTTCTAAAGGGTTACATGAAAATAAGCGACCTTGCTATTTATCTGATTTTATCCGTTTGCTCCAGCATTCCGGCACAGCCATCATCTCCGGCAGATTCGAGCCATTTGACTTCGGCTCCCGGTCCGGATGCCGGGGTCGTGCCGAAGATTCGGAAGCACATCGCGGATTCGCTGCATGCAGTCCGCGATTCAACAAAAAAAAGGGAAAAGACCGTGGTCGTCCACGGCAAATCGGGCCAGGCCCTCGCTCAGAGCAAGCAGCAGAACTCCGACAACCTTAAGAACGTCATCGATGCGGAACTCATCGGCAAATTGCCTGATGTGACAACCGCCGACGCGCTGCAGCGTGTTCCGGGTGTTTCGGTGGAGCGCGACCATGGAGAAGGCAGCTATGTCATGATCCGGGGAACCGAGCCGCGCCTGTCGACGGTAACCGTTGATGGCCAGTCTATTGCGGGAACCGATGCCTGACCCGCGCCATAGGCCTCAATGTCATTCCCTCGGACCAGCTCGCGGAAATCGAGGTCGCCAAGGTCCGATGCCTGAAATGGATGCCGATGCCATCGGCGGAACGGTGAACTTGATTACGAACGCGGCAAAGGATTCCGTGACGAGGACAAAAATTAACTTTACACCGGGTCATACCCAGATGTCCGGCAAGCCGATCTGGCAGGGATCGGCGTCGGAAGGCAGGCATTTTTCGACAATGCGCTCGGGATTTTTATCGGTGGAAGCTACGATCACGAGCAGCGGGAGAC
This sequence comes from uncultured Fibrobacterota bacterium, assembly GCA_963803935.1. GTDB lineage: Bacteria > Fibrobacterota > Chitinivibrionia > Chitinivibrionales > Chitinispirillaceae > BOG-1184. The sequence goes on from CAWDOZ010000120.1 coordinate 29,373, forward strand.
CCAGGGCATAGCCATGACCTACGACACCGATATGGTGGTCAACGATGGCGACACGACGCTGAGCCATGCCTTCGGGCAGCACCTCTGGAGTCTCATGCTCTGTGATTACCAGTATGATGACGAACGTGTCGCTGGAACACCAAGATCTATTACCAGTTCTCCCTGCAGGCTCGGATTGACCTTGCCGCTTCGAGCAACTTTTTTGGCGAGCATAAAGACCGTCGGTCGCTTCTCCTTGTCGCACCGGACCGCGATGCTGCAACCATTGGCGCAACGCCGGGCTCCGGAGCGAACCTCGTTGAAAATCTTCCGATCACCCGATCGATAAAAGACGCCTATACGGGAAAATCCATGTCGACCGTGACGCTGGGGGGCACTACGCCCTTGATTGGCTGTAAACTTGACGGCTCCGCGTCCTATTCTTACGGCCAGACCAACCAGCCTAACCAGCTTACCGGCACCTTTCAAAATCAGAATTCGACTATTCTGTTCAACCCCTCAAATCTCGATGATCCTCAGTTTACGCCCATTAACGTTTCAACCTACCAGTTGAATGAGCTGCTTTATAATAAGGAAGTTTTCCAGGTCGACTCGGCATTTTTTAATCCGGCCAATTACAAGCCGAGCAGCATTGAAATGCGGTCGAAGAACATCGAGGAAAATTCCTGGTCGGCGCAGATCAATCTCAGTGCACCGCGGATCCCGGTTTTTGACGACAAGGGGTCGCTTGATTTGAAGATGGGTGCAAAGGGAACCGAGCATATTAAATCCCAGTCGCTTACGGTAACCGACTATATTGATTCCGGCAATTTCCAGACCCCCGCTCTCGACTCGTTTCTCGGAGGGTATTCCAACAGTTCCTTCTTAAACAACCAGTATTCCTTGAACATGATGCCCGACCCATCGTTATTGCGCAACTGGCTCAGTGCCGCCCATGACGCCGGACCGGGCAATTTTCTCTATGCAGATTCTGTCAATAGCCAGCCGGAGGTTGACCCCCAGACCTTTACGGCAATCGACCGTACCGCCGCCGCATTTTTCCAGGGAAAGCTCGAAGCTGGATAAGTTGACGTTGACAGCAGGGTGTACGATAC
>CAWDOZ010000121.1:0-16431 GCA_963803935.1 uncultured Fibrobacterota bacterium
TATATTGCCCTCAGCTGCCTTCTGGCGGAACTCTACCGCAGAAAGACATCTGGTATGATCGCAGTAATGCTGTTTCTGCTCGTATTCCTGGCCGGAAATGTATTTCAGTCCGCACGGCTTCTGGAATACGGCCGCGGCGGCTATCGGGAGGCAATCCGGTTCATAGGAGAAAAAAGTGCAGAAAGCATTATTACCATTTCAGGCGACAATCCGGTGAGAAACGGCCAACTCATCGACTTTTACAAACAATATTTCCCTCCTGGAAAAGAGGTGATCTTCCTTCAGTGGAAAAGCGGAGCGGTACCGCCCCTTTGGTTCATCCGGGACTTCAATGGCAATTCGACGAAATTATCAAAGGAAATCAGGGACACCTATGGCCATGAATACACTCTGGAAAAGATATGCCCCTATGCCGGACCTTCAGGGGCGTATTGGTTGCTCTACCTCCGAAAGGATGCGATGTAGACCGAATCGGGATATGGTTACGATAATCGGAAAATAACGAAATCTATACTATCTAATAATTAAATTGTAGTCCCGCCCCGGCCTGGTATAAATTGACCGTTGACGGTTCAAGCTCGTGCGCGACGGCGACGTTGGCATTCAGGCGGAGCCAGGTCCACGGGTCGGCGAAGAGGGTGGCGGAGAGTACGGTGCGGTCGCGGTCGAAAACCTCGAACCGGTAGGATTTGTCGTACAGGTCGGCTGAATTGATGACACTTCCGTTGGACAAGGTATCCATGAAGGTGGGAGAGGAATTATACGTATCGTAGTAGCTCGATCCCGGCCCCTCCCCATGCCAGATCTGCCGGACCGACAGCCCTCCGCCGAAAAGCGCAGAAAAACGGCCGGAGAGATCGACCGTGAGTTCGCGCGAATGCGGTCCGAGCTGGTTCCCGAGGACCTGCCCGAAGTTGACGGGATAGTTCCGGGGCTGGTCGGTTTCCGCCGCCGTGGTATAGACCCAGGGCTCGATCTGGAGCGCCTCGATGCGCAGCAGCGACAGGGGAAGCCACGGCAGCGGGTTGAATACCTTGAGGCCGACGAGCCCTCCCCATTTGTCGTCGAAGTTGTCATCGTTGACAAACCCGGTGAGGTCTTCCAGGTCGTCGATCACGATCTCTCCGTAGGCCGCGCATCGGCTGCAGAATCGCGACTGGAAATCGAAGGACATGATTTCGTTATCATAATCGCCGAGGATGTGCTCGGAAAAGTAAAACGGGAGAAACGGCATGCAGTAAATCGGGACAAATTCCCGGTCGTCGGCTATAATGGCATCGGAATAGCCGATTGAAAATGCCGGCGACGGGGTAAAGGTGATGTGCTTGGCATAGATGACCCGGTTCTCGGCATAGGAATCGGCGATCAATTTTCCTATGACAAAGGAGTAATTCAGCTTCCCGATGGTTTTATCGAGCTTTATCTGTTGGAACGGCTTTCCGATTCCGGAAAAAATCATTCCCTCCGAATCGTCATAGCCCCATGAGATCCGGTCCTCCCCTATCTTGAGATCAAACCACGGCGTGGGAAATTTCAGGTAGGCGGTGAAATCGTCGTACCCCATGAGGTGGCTGGGCCCGCCGTTCTTGCCTAATATCTGCGCATAATTTTCCCCGGAGTCGGGGTTGTTGGTTTTTACCCACTCCCGGAGCGAGCTGTATCCGGTGCTGATGCTGCCGTCGACATAGGTCGCCACGTTGCCGAGCAGGGAGTAGAGACGAAGCCCCCCGGTTGATTGGTTGATGACCTCACGGTGCCGGTTGACACTGTCGACACCCGCAGCCGTGAACCCGGGAATGGAGAAGTTGCTGTCCTGAACCGCGAATTGCGTCGAAACATAGGGGACCGCATAGGTGTTCCAGCCGTCAAAAAAAATCTGTCCGGGGATGGTCCGGTCCTGGTGATTATCCGGGCCGATCCGTGCAAATTGCCGGTAGTAGAATTGGTTGATGGCGGTATCGGTAATGAGGCCGTTTCGGGCGGCATAAACCAGCAGCGAGCAGACCTGCGCTTCGGTAAAGGGTCGGCTCGATATGCTGATATCGCCGACCCGTCCGGGAAAATCGATCATACCCAGGTAGTCGTACACCGGGTTCCTGAGCGGAACATCCCAGGATGGGGCACCGGACGCGCCGTCCATCGCATTACCGAAGATGCAGAGTGAAACGATAAGAAATCCGGCAGTCCGGAAATGCTTCAATGGCAGATTAGTCATTACGTGGAGCATCTCCTCAAAAGACCTTGCAAAAAGATCGCTTCGATTTTTTTTTCCTGAGTCCTGAGGCCTTTGGTTTGCCAGGTCCACTTTTTCTGACTTTCCTATGTTTTTTCTACCAAATGGGAGCGTTGCGGGGGTACGCGAGCGTTTGCCAAAGGCAAACATTGCCGCGTACATCCGCTGGAAAGGGTGTGCCCGAAGACGCTTTTCGCGGCTTCGGGCCAGGGGAAACCATGAAATGGTTTCCCCACCTAAGGCAGTAACCAAAATACCATCTTCTATCTATCGGGGGCAATCCAAGACGGACCGGGGGAAGCGGTTTTTGCAACGGCAACTATAAAAATGGTAAATTATGGAAAAGAATCCAAGGCGACCGACCAACATGGCAGAAAAACCACCGTTAGTACTCCATATATGCTGCGCCCCGGACGAGGCATGGGTTGTGCATTCACTGCACGACTGGTATGATCTCACCTGCTTTTTCTGCAACCCGAATATCGCGCCCGAGGAGGAGTACCGTCTGCGCGCCAGGGAAGCCGGTCAGGTCGCGGCGCACTACCTGGTTCCCTATGCCGAGGATGACTACCTCCCCGACTCGTGGGAGAGTGCCGTTGCCGAAGCCGCGGAGACGCCCGAAGGCGGCGATCGCTGCCGCAGGTGCTTCATGCTGCGGCTTGGCCGGACCGCCGCCTTCTGCCGTGCACGCTCACTGCCGGCTTTCACGACGGTCATGAGCGTAAGCCCGCACAAAAGTATCAGGCTCCTCAACGAGTGCGGGCAGGCGGTTGCCGATGCCTGGAACCTCACCTGGATGCCCTTCGACTTCAAGAAGCAGGACGGCTTTCGTAAAAGCACCCTTCTCAGCAGCGAGCTTGGCCTCTATCGGCAGGACTACTGCGGTTGCCGGCTCAGCAAGGAGGAGCGCAACCGACGCAGGGCCGCGCGGGAGTTGTCCCTCGCCCGGTAGGCCGGGTCCTTGCTCGCCCCGGCAGGAAGGATATATTTTGGATACTCTTTCGGGGCGTGGCGCAGCATGGTAGCGTACTTGAATGGGGTTCAAGTGGTCGCTGGTTCGAATCCAGTCGCCCCGATTTTAAATCCCCTAATATTCGCAGATTTTGCCGGTTTCTTAACTTCTCCGCTTACCTCCCTGGTATACAATCAAATCTTTCGGCCGATTTCAGTCGGTCACTTTTCCGGCCACCACTAAGGGCTTGAAAAGCCATTCTTGATGAGCGATTACTATCCAAAATATGGCCAGGATGCAATTGTTTCAAGGCTTGCTGTCAGGCTTAGGTTATTTTATTGGTGACATCAATATAGTTTGGATACTATATTAACATTTATTGATTATCCATAATCTATTCATCAACTGAGGAGGATGGCATGAATCGAGGCAAGATCCGGTTTTTCACCTCAATCCTGTATCTGCTTGCGGCAGTACCGCTATTTGCACAGACCGCCTACTTACGCACAACGATCCAGTCGGGTACCAGTTCATGCATTCCCTGGGTCGACAGCGGTTCGAAAGCGGGATCGCCCTGGACGACCACGGCCAACTATATCGAAGTATTCCCCGACACCCAGTATCAGACGGTATTGGGATTCGGCGGTACCTTCCAGGAAGTATGGTGGGATGCAATGAAACCCCTCAGCGCTGCGGGCAAGGATAGTGTCATCCGTGCGTTCTTTGATACTTCGGGCTGCAATTTCAACTGGGGCCGTATACCAATCGGCCTGTGCGATTTCGACGATGAAGCCGCCCCCTATTCGCTCGACGACAGCACCGGCGACTATCAAATGAAGTATTTCAGCCTTCATCGCGACTCGACCAAAAGGATTCCATTGATCAAGATGGCACAGGCCTACCAGCCTGCCATGCATTTTTTTGGTTCGCCGTGGAGCCCGCCGGGTTGGATGAAGACAGGCGGCAGTTACACCGGTTCAAACATGAAATCGGACTCAGCGACACTGACTGCCTATGCACTGTATCTCGATAAATTTGTCCAGGGATACAAGGCTGCCGGAATCAATGTCGATGCAGTCTGCTGCCAGAACGAGCCGGACCAGAGTAAGTCGTATCCGTCCTGCCTGTGGAGTGATACCCTTGAACGGACTTTTTACTCCAAATATTTTGTCCCGCGGTTCAGGAAGGACAGCCTCAGTGCCCGAATAATCCTGGGAGTGTTCTGCTGCGGCAACTATTCCGACTGGGTACCTTTTTGCATGAGCGATACGGTTATTGCCGACTTCATGGGCTTTTTAAGCCATTCGTTTGAGACCTCCGGACAGAGCTGGGGACCCCTGGCAGTTGCCGCGTATCCCACGATCCCGTTTATTGAAACCGAATCGAGCTATAAGGCCGGCAACAGCCCGGACTGGTCCACGGGCGTGAACCAATTCTCGGATCTGGCGACATATATGTCCACCGTCAGGGCATCTGAGTTCACCGAATGGGATTGTGTTAACAATCAGACCAGCGATGCGGGCGGCAGCTGGAACAGCGCCCAGGATGTCATGGTCAACATCAACAGCACCACCGGGGTAGTTACCTACAACCCCTACTTCTATGCGGCCAAGCATTTTGGCCATTTTGTGAAGGTGGGCGCAAAAGCGGTTAAGTTTAACACCACCGGTATTTCGAATCTCGTGAGCGCTGCGTTCACGAATCCCAATGGCGACGTCATTTTTGTCACCAACAATACAAGCAGTGCCGCGAACCCGATCGTCATCAAGGTCGGCACCGAGATGTTCAAGGCGACATTGCCGCCGAACTCTTTTAATACGCTCAGAATCGTCGGTGCCACCGCGGTGCTGCCGGAAACGCAACGTACCAGCAATGCCCTGCCGGAGCTCACCAACCTGAGGATCAGCAATTCCACGCTCTATTTTTCGATCCCGGCTTCACTTGACGTACAGGATATGAATATTATCCTGACCGATCTGCAGGGTCGCAGAGTCTGGACCGAACACCGCAGCGGCATTACTTTCCACGGCAAACAGGTTTTTGCGATACGGTCCTCACAGGGCGGCCTTCGCGCAGGCACCTACCTTCTGACGGTAAAATTCAAAAATGGCGCGTCTGCGATCAGGACGGTTGAACAAAAAGTTGAAGCGGTAAATTAGTGAAGCGCGAATTGCATATCGTGCGGATTGGTTGATAAGGCTGATCGAAGGAAAAGAAGACCGAAAGCCCCTCGGAAGAGCAAGTCTGAGGGGCTTTTTATTGGTTGCCGGATGGCCCGCAGGCCGGAACAGGGCTCACAATAAATCCCCTACCCTGCGTTACCTTTTTTTATTTTCTATGCACGGGGAGGGGAATCCACCCGATCTCATACTTTAATAAGCCCATAAAACAGGAGGGGTGATGAAACGCGTATTTATTTTTGCATTGCTGTTTTTCTGCCTGAGCCAGATTTCTGCCCAGGATACGACTTCCATCCAGAAGGTCTCGAATTACAACCCCACCGGATCGCAGGCGTGGGGCACCAAGTGGGACTCGGTGATCGTCATGAAGAATTCTTTGATCACCGTCGCCACCGTACCGATAGTAGGCGGCCGAACCATGGAGTACAGCCTGAACGGCGTCAACTCCATGCTGGTTTCGCCGACCTATGTCAATACCCTCCCGACAGCTGATGCAGCAGTAGGCGGATTCGTGACGCTTCCCTCCCCGCAATCCGACTTCAGCTGGCCGCCGCCTCCAAGCTTTTGCGTGAACCCCTTTCTCCCGACCATCGTCCAGAATTCCTCGGATACCTGCGCCCTCTATCTTCAGCAGAGCGCGCCGGATAACAGCACCAATGCAACTCTCAAGGGTCTTTCTTTCAAAAGGACGCTGAGCATTTACAAGGGCTCTACCCAGGTCCATGTCGCCATGGTTCTTACCAACCTGGGGACCGCCACCATTCCGCATAAGGGAATCTGGGACATCACCGAGGATGCATGCTACAGTACGGCTCTGACAAACGATACCATGTGCTGGGCCTATGTACCCCTTAATCCGCAAAGCAAGCTCGGGAACGGCAAACATTACAAATATCTGACCCAGTATGCCGGAAATACCGATTCCAGTGAAAATTTTCCGAACGTGGCCGGCGATACAAATATTCTCGGCATTCAGTATAAGGGAAAGACCCAGGTGCTGGTCGGCGCAGACGATGTGGCAGGATGGATCGCTTTCGTGAACCGCCGTCTCGGCTATTCCTATGTAAAACGGTTCACCTATGTGCCCGGAGCGAGCTATCCCGACAGCGTATCGGTTTCGGTATATACGAATGTGGGTGGCTCGGCCGCGAACTCGTATTTTGAGGTGGAAGTCAAGGGTCCTATGGCAACGCTGGCGCCGAACGATTCAATCAACTTCGCGATGGACCTCTACGCCGCCCGCTGCCCCGGTCCCATTGCTGCTGTCAATAATGCCGGCGTCGTATCGAGAAGGCTTGGCGCGACGCCGAATACGGCACGCGATTCGGTCAAGCTGACAGGATCTTACGGCGTGTTTTATCCGGGCTATACGAAATCGATTCTCGTAAATGCATCAGGATCGGTCCTCGCCTCCATCGACAGCACTATTGTGGATCCGTTCGATTCGGTCGTGGTGAACAGGACGATACCAATGGCTACCGGTGCAACAAAAATGTACCTGGCACTGTATACGACCAGCGGCACCCTGGTTGGCGATCTCGACTCCGGCGTTATTTCGGGAACCTCTGCAGTTATCCCGACACCCGCTCGCATGGCCCTTAAGTCCGGCGATACCCGGATCATCAGCCATGGCGGCTCACTTGAGATCCATGCCGATATCAGCGGCTCCTATTCGATCGAGATCTCCCGTCTTGACGGCAAAACTGTGGCATCGTTTTGCGGCGTGAAACCTCAGAGTTTCTCCTACAAAACCAGGGGAACCCCGGCGGGGACCTTGCTGGTGAGGACATGCTCCGGCAATTCCGTATCGGTACAGAAAGTATTTGTCGGAAGATAACCGGGAGTTCTCAGGCTGTCGTTTGCGATAAGGGCGGGAGACAATCCCGCCCTTATCATTTATTAACCGGTATGGCGAGCGCACAGCAAACCGCTTCGCGCTCCCCGCAGCCTGCTGCGGGGAGCGTCAATGCCGGAGCGGACGTGCAGGATGACAACCACGCTCCGCTTGCCGACCTGCCTCTTTGCGAAAGCATCACTCATTATAAATCGTGAATATCAGGTAATTCGAGCGGTTCCGGTGGCTGGTCGGGTGTCTGGAATTTCACAACAGCGTCAGTCCAGTCGCTATCGCTCGCTACCGCCTGGAACATGGTTTCCCTGAATATCGTCCCTGAGCAGTAATATAGCTTGAACAGATTCCACTCCTGCACCTATTACCCGCATTATTCTGCCCTTACCTATATTGTTGGAATGGCATGAGTTTTGCTCGGGGGATTGTAATAATATTCATAAGTCTCTATCTCAATTTCGCCCAATAGGGAGGGGTAATCATGCTCAAATATTTAATCGGAGTGGCCATTTTCATTTTTTTAAGCTTGGGGAATCTTTTTGCAAGCGAGCTTGATGGCATTATCCAGTCTTTTGAAGATCGTTCGGGCTATCTTCAGCCCATAGCATCGCTCCTCGGCGAAGCAATGAATTCCGGATGGTACCAGTCGGCGCATGTGGGGAAAAATTTTGGATTCTATATTGGATTGCCGATGAATTCCGCCTTTGTTGGAACCAAGGACCAATCTTACACGGCAACCCTGACCGACCCTTCCGGCGCAGTTCCCCCCCAGAGTTTTCAAGCACCGACCATTCTGGGCGGAAAGGCGCCAACCGTATATCAGTACATTCTCGGCCTGAATCACCAGAAAATCGATTCCGTAGCAGTTCCCTATTCAGACGGCCTTATCAATCTTCCCGCTCTTCCCTTTGCAGCGCTGCAACTTGGCTTTTCAGCTTATAACACAGAATTAAATCTGCGGTATACCGGCGTGCCCGGAGGGGTAAAGGGGGCGACTATCAGTATGCCCGGGTTCGGGATTCAGCATGATTTGTCATGGCTGCTCCCTACAGAACCGCTATCACTCTCCGTGGCGGCCAATTTTACTTTTTTAGATGTCGCGACGAAAAGCTCCACGTTTCCGGCAAGCGACAGCGTCTCGGGATCACTCAATCTATCCGGCGTAACAAGCTTTGCCGGGGTCCTTGCCGGCTATAAGTGGAAATCCATCGAGGTGTTTCTCGACGGAGGCTGGGAACATTCGAATATCAGCACCTCCGGAACATTGAACCTTGAGCAGTTGAACCAGTCGGTGAGTCCCGGTGTGCACCTGGTCGGCAGGGATAATATCCAGATCGGATTGAATCTCGCCTTCGACCTCGGCTGGACGCCGGTACTGGGTGCAAGTTTAGGCAATGTCAATGCCGTCTCTGCAAATATCTTTTCCTATAAATACAGCAGTGATTAACCATTTACTTTTGCCACAAAGGAGACCTTTCATGCAAATCCGTGTTCCCGAAATTTCGCTCGCGCTCTGCGCGGTTGTTGCCGGTTTTATCTTTATTACAGGCTGCTCGACCAAAGTTTCCACCTCGCCGGAAATAGCCGTCTTTCATACCGATACGCTCCATTTGACCTTTAATATTACGAATCAATCGGTACAAATGGATTCCGGCGTGATTAATATGAGCTCGGTAAGAAATTCGATAGGCTCAAGTAAAATAGACACCGGAACGCTCGTTGTCAGCACTATCACGGTGTCGGTGGATTCCTCCGATACAACCTCAGCCCGGATCGTAAAAGGAGATTCCGCTATTCCCCTTCTCGCCCAGGTATACTATTCCGATTCAGTAACCCCATGGACTCTTTTCATGCAGACGCAGGATACGGGCGCCCCCATGTCACGGCTGGCTAGCGCATTCCTGGTGAATCGCGACATTTTCGGCGTGAATCCGGGATACTCGAATTTAAATAATGCCGTATCGAACCCGTCTACCACAGAAATAGGGCTTATGGTAGACCTCACCCCACTCCGGACACCGACGGCAACCGGCATCCTGAAGTTGAATGTAATCGTCACCGAGGCAGCCAAGCTGACAACATAATATTGGATTGATTTATGATTCCGCAAGCCGACCCGGGGCGCCCTGGCCGGCTCTTTTTTTGCAACCTGCAGGTTTTTTTTGGTGCATTCCGCGGATGTCACCGGAGTAACCGATCAGGCTTCATAAAATACCCATTTAGAAATATTAAAACAGCTTCAAGACTTAAAAAACACTTGATAGGTACAGAATTTGCTATTAAGTGTAATTAGTTGTGCTTTTGTTTCATGGAAAGGGGTTCTACCGGGTCCACGAAACAATTTTGTGGAGCGGGTTGAATACCTTGAAGTTAACCTTAGACAAGGGGGGCTATATGCCATCAAGCAGCGTCAAAAAGTCCATTAAAAGAAGGAAAAAAAGTGTTCCTTCAAGGAAAGCTAAACGGTAACAGTCGTTTCTGCCGGGGCGATTCAGGGATAGAAGCCCAGAGATACCCGTATCCTAAGGATGCGGGTATCTTTTTTTCTTTTACTAAGCAGTTCATAAGTATGAACGCATCTAAAGACCATTCGCCCTGAGCCTGTCGAAGGGCGAGTACCGGAAATTCGATGATCATGGTTCGACAAGCTCACTATGAACGGTTTTAGGTGGTATCGCTTATGAACTGACTAGTAAATATTCTTCCTATCCATTGCGTAGTTATTGCAAGCCGCAATTTTTTGCTTCATCGCAGCCTTAACCGGGGAACAGCATTATGCAAAAGGCCACCGTTGCCGGACTGACGATTTTAGCGTTGTTCATCGCCTGCAGCAGGAAACAGGGCAATCCGGCTGGACTGTCGCTGACGACCAATTCAATCCAGATGAAGGTTGGTGACTCCTGGCTCTACCGGCAGCAGTTTATCACGCCCGGCTCGTATGCGGCTATACAAGTTCCCGATACACTTACCGGATACTCATGGTTTCAAGCCACAAAAGATACCACGATAGATTCCCTTTCCTGGCTCGTCGTTACAGGGAATCGATTATGACGTTGAGCAGGATTCGATTTTTCAGACTCTGAAGAGATTTGCGCTCCATATTGCCGACTCAGGCATCATCATGTATCAGTTTAATACTCATGGAGCAGGAGGCGGCTTTATGTCCGGCGTGATGAAAAAGCTCGCGCCGCAAATATCCATTTCGGCAAGGAGCTATGGAACGGCACTGCTCAAACAGATCGAATTGAATAAGTTGCAGATATCGGAAAGTTATGATTCCAGCATCTTTTTCGATCTGGTCTATCCGATAGCCTTTCCGCTCTCGAAGAATACGGTCTATGTCTATCGCGACTCCGGCGATATCCGCGGGAATAGTTACTGGCTGCGGAAATTTATCGGCCTGAATACAGTCGACATCCCTACCGGCACCTTCGAAGCTTATCAAATGGAATGGCTCATTGATTCATCGTTTGCAATCGCCGGATTTTCCAATATCGACTCCATTTATGGATGCGATTGGGTGGGGCAACACGGGCTATTGAAGCGCTACTTTTATTTCGCGCCATCACCTCTCTATGACAGTCTCGGCAACGTTGTGGATTCGGCGCCGACCTTCCAGATTGCAACCCTGATCGGCACTGCCGACATCGATCCCGACACACTGGTTCCCTGGGGGAAAAGGGTATCCAGGTAAAGAGCCCTCCGGGCAGTCCGCAGGCCCGCTAACTGCATTAAAAGCCACTATTAATATTTTTGTAACTTTTCCAATCCATAATTATATAATAATGGCAACCGGGAGCTGCAGGCCTCCCGATTGCCCTTCGCGGCAGACGCTGTATCAAAAAATGTAATGTCTTGCAGGAAGAGGCGGAGGTACGAACCATGGTCACCGGATCAATTTCCCCGTTCATTCCTGTTAAACGGAAGAAAAAGGATCGCATCGGATGGCAATACGCCCGTTCCCACCGGGATGTCCGCCATTTCCTGGTTATGGATGATGAGGACATCATACGCGAGGTGGTCGGATCATTCATCTCTGCAATGGGGTTCGCGGTGCTGGAGGTCAAAAACGGTTTCGAGGCCTTGCAGATCTGCGACGAAGCAGTTGAAAAGGGGTTACGCATCTGCGGCGCCATTCTCGACCTGACCGTCACCGGAGGCATGAGCGGCCGGGAGGCCATCGTCGGCCTGCGCAGCAAGTATCCCGACATGCCGATCCTTGCTTCGAGCAGCTGTTCCGAAGATCCGGTCATGGTATGGCCGAGCGGGTACGGATTTACCGACAGTATCGCCAAACCATTCAGGAAATATGAACTGATTGAAAAGCTTACCCGGCATCTGGGTGTTAATTCTCAATAGTAATCAGTTCTTCAGGATATTTCAGTTACTGCCTCTGGTGGGGAAACCATTTACAATGGTTTCCCCTGGCCAAAGCCTCCGCGCCCGCAAAGCCGGGCTTGCGGTGTCATTGGCACACCCCTTCCGCAACGCCCTCTTTCAGGGTAGAAAAAACACGGGACAACAAGAGATCCCCCGCCTTCGACGCCCCCTTACAAAGGGGGTCATATTTTAAAACCCATTTGAACGGTTAGCATCCCCTATCTTGCAATTTTTCCCATGTGTTTTCTACCTTATGGGAGCGTTGCGGGGGTGCGAGAGCGCCTGCTGAGCATAGCGAGGCAGGCATATCCTCGCACCTCCGCAGGAAGGGGTGTGGCTGAAGACGCGTGCCTTTCGCGGCTTCAGGCCAGGGGAAACCCGCGTAGCGAGGTTTCCCCATCAAAGGTCTTTGCATTAAGATTGGTTTCCCCACCTGAGCAATAAAATTTATATTAAAGTTCCAATAGCACCTGAAAGGCGGCTAATTATGAAAGTCCTTTTTATCGGCGGCACCGGGTTCATCAGCACTGCCGTGAGCGGTCTGGCGGTTGCGCAGGGCATGGACCTCTATCATCTCAACAGAGGGCAACGGACCGCTGAAATGCCGGGTGTTCACCACCTTACCGCCGATATCCATCGGCCCGGGGAGATGGCCGCGGTCCTGCATGACCAGCACTTCGATGTCGTCGTCGACTGGATAGCCTACACCCCCGAGGACATAGAGCGCGACCTCAGCCTATTCAGCGGCAAGGTCGGCCAGTTCATCTTCATAAGCTCGGCATCGGCCTACCAGAAGCCGCCGGGCCACCCGATCATCACCGAATCGACGCCGCTTTGTAACCCGTATTGGGACTACTCCCGCAACAAGATCGCCTGCGAGCTGCGCCTGATGCAGGCCTGCCGCGAAGAAGCATTCCCGGTCACCATTGTCCGGCCCTCGCTGACGTACGATTCGAACTTTCCCATCGCAATCGGCGGGTGGGGATGCTATACGCTTGCCGACCGGATGATGAGGGGTGCACCCATTATCGTACACGGGGACGGGTTGTCTCTGTGGGTTGTGACGCATGCCGAAGACTTCGGCCGCGGGTTCCTGGGACTTTTCGGCAATATGCAGGCGCTGGGCAACGCCTTTCACATTACCTCCGACGAAGTGCTCACCTGGAACCAGATTTACGAGACTATAGCCGATGCGCTCGGGGTAAAGGCAAACATCGTCCACATCTCCTCGGATTTTATCGTTCGCACGGCACCCTCACTTACGGGCAACCTGCTCGGAGATAAGTCCTGGAGCGTCATATTCGACAACTGCAAAATCAAGACGTTCGTGCCGGGATTCCAGGCACTGATTCCCTTCCGGACGGGCATCAGGCGAACACTTGCCTGGTTCGATGCCGATCCAATCCGGCGCAAGATCGATAGTACGGTAAATGCGGAGATGGACCGCATTCTTGCGGCCTATGCGCAGTCCGGCTGAACCGGCTGCTTATTCCGCTTCAGTCGGCATCCCTATGCACGGTTGTCGGTGAGAAGGCGGGCAGGCAGACGGCTATATACTCGGCACCTCCCGGCTCCGGCGTGCAGTACTGCACCCACTCCCCGCTCCTGACAATTACCGCCTGACCGGCGGCTACATCGATTGTTTCGGATTTCGACCTGACCTTCAGGATACCTTTCAACACCACCGTATATTCGTCAAATTCCGGAGTCTGGCCGGGTTCCATCCAGCCTTCCGGACTGATCATGCGGGCAATGCTGACGACTTCGGTACCGGAGTTTACCCGGCCGACGAACTCCTCGATCCTTTTCGGTTTGTTTCCCGCCGCGGTAATAACCGCAGGGGCTTTAATGATATGCGGCATGCATTCCTCCATGTTTATTTCATCACCATATATGCCTCTTTAATATCATTCATCTTTGCAATATCCGGATAAATCGCGCGCATTTGCACTTGCGACCACTCCCCTTTTTTGATCTTTATCGTGCGGGAAAAATAATAGCGGTTGTCCGAATTTTTCTCATCGCACGACACTTCGAATAGCGGATTGCTGATGGAAACCGAAGGAATGTGGCATTCGAAGGGGGTCTGTTTAAGAATTATCACTTCCTCCTTGATGGTTTCGTCGGACTCTACGAATACGGGCGACGTCCTGGAGGTATCATAAAGATTGAAGTGGGGGCGGAAGAGTGTGCCCATCTGAAGAATTCGCTCCTCCTTGCGCCGGATAAGCCCATTCGAGGATGCCAGTTCGATCCGGGCCACGACCGGTTCTCCGCGATCGTGCAGATGCGTAACCGAGCAGGAGGTAATAGCATCTGAAAGCCCCTGAGAAGCCATAATTTCGCGGAAATAACTCCTGGTTTCATCCGGGGTTTTAGAAAGTAAAAAAGATCTCATGTCAATGGCCCACTGGTTGCCAAAACTTCCCACCAGAATTTGACCCACCGAGTCCCGATCCGGCTGAAGCGTGTAACTTAGCGTGCAGGTCTTGAGGTGCACAGCCTGAGGAAGCGGCACCGTATAGCCCCGTTCAAGTGAAAGACCCTTGAGATCCAACAGGAAGGATGGACATTCGCCGAGTTTAGATCCCCGCATGAACGGATAGGCGATGTACTTTTTCCCTGCTGCTTCAGCGATGATTACCGGTATGCCCAGCGACCCTGGCGTTACGAAATCCGGATCGAACCCGCCGAGCGTCTTCGGGCTCGTTACCACAATATCGCTGTAGAGATTGATTTCCTGCAGCATCTCCTTGAGCAGCAAGGTCATCTCCCACATATTTCCTTCGCGTTTTTCAAGTACTTTATCGGGATTGATAGCATGCGCGGTGCTTTTCGAATAGGTAATATTTTCCTGGACCCATTCCAATAGTGCATCGGCCCTGGCGGAATCCGAGCCGAGATGGTCGGTCAACTCATGCGTTCTTGCCAGCAGCTTGGAATCGGATGAAAAAAAGGAGGTTTTCAGGAGGAACTTCTTGTACTGCTTTGCAAGATCCTCCCACCGGGAATAGACATCGGTGGGGGCGTTTATAAGGCCGCCGGTGTAGTACTGTCGCAGCACCACCGCAACCCGCGAACAGGTTTCCTGGGCGGGTTTCAAATACGGAATGCGGCTTGCCGGCAGGCAATTATTCACACTCCAGGTGCGGCTTATGAATTTTCCATCCTCGGGGTGTGAGCTCGATGAACTGAAATTATCGTTTTGTTCTCCGCGATAGTCCTTAAAATCATACAGATATTTAGAAGCCAGGTAGGAAACGGTAAAGTGTCCGCTCAAGACCGGAATGGGTTCGTAGAACCGTTCGGTGAACGATGAAAACGCCTGATTCATATTGGTAAAAGCTATGGTCAAATCGAGTTCGCATCCGGCAGCAGCCTTGGGAAAAACCACCATGCCGTTTTTTTCGTATTGTTCCTGCATTCCGACCAGGTCCAGATCGACCGTATGGCCGAGGGAATCCTTCATCACGGCAATGAAATCGGTGATCGGCGCATACAGCGGCACGAGTATGGACCCGTAGCGGGCGCCGTCCGCAGTAAGAATCCGGATGCGTTTGTTAACTACGTATTTTGTCTGCGCCCCTGCGGCAAATCCGGAGTTGAAGAAGGTAGTCTCTATGGTAAGGTCGTTGACTTCATAGTAGGCACCGTAGTTGCTCCAGTCCGTCCTGACCGCGGAAGCGGGGATTTCGGTGATATAGGGGATTTTAACATAAGGAAAACAGCCGGCACAATACAGGACGGAGCCGATCGCTGCAACGAGCAGCAGGAGCTTTCGTCCGCAGCAGCGAGGATGGCATGCCGATTCCGGAAGACCTGGACCGATTATTGCAGAATCCGATGCACTGATATTTTTCATAAAGTATCCTTATCTTTCCCAGACGATTGTTTTCAGAAATGCGTCCTTTTTTCTGATAAATTGGGAATAGAGGGGCCCGGTCGGCACGGCGACGACGGAGGGGTTCATCCGGTAGGAGCGGGAAACCATCGAGCCGTTCTGCGACCAGGAACCGGCGGCGATCTCGTGATCGAGAGGGGCCGCATCCATTTCACTGAAACTATCCGGCACCTCCCACGAGTCCGACTGTTCGACACTCTCAAACTTCATCGGACCCTCATGTTCACTGGTATTAAAGGTCGTTGCATAGCCATAAAGGTTCGGCACATCGATCAGGAATCCCGACTTATCCGCCTTGATGAACTTGTTGTTGATCCGGCAGGAAAAGCCGATATAGATAGAATCGACGCCTTCCTGAAGAACCTTGACGGTCACCGGGTCGAGGTTGAACATTTTTTTCAAATACTGGTTGATAGCCGGTACTTTCTCCTCGCCCTTCAAATCCTTGAGAATCGGATACAGGTCGTACGCTGCCCGGTCCTTCAGGGATATCACCCCGCTGAGCTGCCAGATCTCGTTTTCCGGTACCCGAAAAAGCTTTGAATGGGACGCTATCCGATATATGCCCTCATTCTTGCGGGCGGCTACGGAATCCAGTCTGCTTGCCCCCCTTTCAAGAATGAATGCTTTCTGGTTGATAAGGCTGTAGTAAGAATTAGTTACGCTCCCCCATTTAACCGTCGGATCCAGGAAGATCGGTGACCCGTTAAATTGCGGAATGTACACTATCATGTGATTGAAGCCCGACAGGGCGGGAGTGCTCTCGATACTCTGGTACCTGTTTTTTGATGAGATCAGAACCAGATCGGCCGGAATTCCCTTTGCATCGAGAATTTCCTTGAGAACCACCGCCATCTCCTTACAATCGCCATACCCCTTTTCCAGTACCTCAGGAGCCGGGCGTGGAATGATGCCGTGATTGCCGTTTTCATCCGC
>CAWDOZ010000122.1:0-15898 GCA_963803935.1 uncultured Fibrobacterota bacterium
GCAAAGGCAAGGCGACAGACATCAGAGAGCTCTACGATCTCCCTGAGTTCCCCGCCGTCGTCGATCCGCCGGTCGGTTCTTCGCATATGAGTCATAAAAAATCTCCAATCGTGTAGTAACCCGGATGCCCCCTCCAGGTATGGAGAGGGCAGGGGTGAGGCAATGTTTTGCTTTATCGTTATGTCCTCATCTTTACGTATAGGCAGGGACGGGGATACGGCGATATTTAAAATCCGTGCACCTGTCGTTCGGCATGCCAATGTCGCATGAGGGCCGCATGGGCGGCCATGCGTTTGCCGCTTTTAAAGAAAAAGACGAGAATGATGCCCGATGCAAAGCCGCCGATATGCGCCCAGAATGCCACGCCGCCGTCCGACTTCGTGACCGAGGGCATTGCGCCGACGAGTTGGAGCAGGAACCAGTAGCCGAGCATGATCCAGGCCGGTACGACCATCCTCCGGATGAAGAAGCCGAGGAAGACAATGACCTGCACGCCGGTGCGCGGGTACAGCACCGCATAGGCACCCATGACGCCGCTTATGGCACCCGAAGCGCCGATCATGGGAACGGTGCTGGTCGGGTCGGAGAAAATCTGTGCCGAGGCGGCCGCGAGCCCGCAGAGGAGGTAAAAAGCCATGAAGCGTACTCGTCCCATCGCGTCCTCGACATTGTCGCCGAACACCCAGAGGAACCACATGTTGCCGATAATATGGAACCAGCCGCCATGCATGAACATGTGGGTTATGAGCGTCGACCAGTGCGGTGTTGCACCAACGGCATACTGCAGCTGCCCGTCGAGGTGAATGGGCGTTCCCACTGGAACCGAGCGAAGAATTTCGGCCGGAATGAGCCCGAGGGTGTGGATCGATTGGAGCAGGGCGGGATCCGACCCCATGCCCTGGATCGTGACCCAGATCACGATATTGGCGAGGATGATAAAAAAGGTGGCGAGTGATTTGTTGAGTGTCGGGTTATTGGCGCGTATGGGGAACATAGCTATAAAATAGGTTACGTCCTATTTATTGAACCCGGATAAACCCACTTGACGTCAACTTATAGATCGAGGCTTCGGAATTGTCCCTGGTTTTCGGGTCGAAGGAGATAAGCCCGGACGTGCCTTCGCAATGGCGGGTAGTGGAGAGAATTTCCTGCATCCGGGAAGGTTTTTCCGAAGAGCCGGCGCTGTCGATGGCGTCGGCAACGAGCGTACCGGCGTCGAAGCCCAGTGCGGCAACACGATCGGGGTCCTCATGAAACCGCGCGGCATAGTCCCGCGCGAAGGAGGGCCACGGCCGCCACGATGCATCGGGTTCGAAGGGCGCGGAGATAATTGCGTTCGCGATATACTGGTTTTCGTCAACCGTCGTTTTCGGCGATCGCCATCCGCTCGACCCGAGGAGTTGCGCCCTGATGCGGTTGAAGGCGATCTGGGAAGTGAGCGCCGGTAAATCCTCGGCATCGGAGGGGAGAAAAATTGCTCCGGTGGCAACCGAGGAGTCGGCGAACCGTACGCTGTCGGCCCACGAGAGGCTCCGGACGGGCCGATAGTCGCCGCCGCGGGCTTTAGCACGGTTGTCGAGGGTCCGGATGAGAAGCTTTTTCCTGAGTTTTACGAAAAGCGGCGTGTAATCGCTTGCGCCCTCAT
This sequence comes from uncultured Fibrobacterota bacterium, assembly GCA_963803935.1. GTDB lineage: Bacteria > Fibrobacterota > Chitinivibrionia > Chitinivibrionales > Chitinispirillaceae > BOG-1184. The sequence continues at coordinate 1,646 of CAWDOZ010000122.1, forward strand.
CGTAGGTCTCCTCATCGTACACGGTCCCGCCGTTCCTGGCGACCTCATCCCTGAAGGCAGCGCTCATCGCCGCGCCGATGGCGGTGTGCGGAGCGAGTATGACGAATTCGCGGATGTTCAGGTTGGCGAGTGCGTAGCGCGCCACGGACCGGGCAAGCACCCCGATGGTGATGTTCATCTGGAAGATATTGGGACCAAGGGAGGCGATCCCGTCGTCGGTGGCAGTCGGCGTGAGCATGACCGTCTCTTTGCCGATGAGCATTCCTGCCGTGACCGTGGCCGTGGGCGAAAGGACCGGGCCGATGATTGCCGGGAGACGGTTCGTGCCCCAGGAGCTCCCTGGTCGCCCGCACGGTCTCGATGAGCGAACCCTTCGTGTCGCGCGGGACAATTGACAACCGGACCCGATGGACGGTATTGTGCTTTTCAATGGCGAGTTGTACGCCCTGGGCGACCCGCTTCCCCGCGTCCGCATTCTCGCCGGTAAGCGGCACGAGGAGACCGATGAACTCATCGCCGGACTCGCCCCCTGCGGGATTCGCTGTGGCTCCCGGAGGGGTTGGTACGATTTCGGCTGCAGCAGCATGTTCCGCAGTGCCGGGGGCCGGTGTTGCCGCAAGTACCGCCCTGATGCGGGGGTTAAGCGGAGCCCGGGCGACGGAATCGGAGGTTGCGCTCAGGTCCGGAGCATTGCGGTGGACGAGGAGTGCCCCGGCCATGACAAGCGAGTCGAGCTCGCCGGATGCGCCATAGTCGAGGGCGGCGGAATAAGCGACCAGGGCGGGCAGCCAGGCTCCGCGTCGCGCCTGAGAATAGCCGAAGAGGTAGGCGACGCGCGGCATGCCGTCGGCAGTTGAAAACCTCTGGCGGTACAGGTTGTACCATGCCTTGTCAGGCGCCATATCGTCGCTGCGCGCATAGGCTTCCAGGGCCAGCGGGACAAGGTAGAGGGCGGCGGAATCCCGGGTATGGGCGGCAAGGAAATTGCGGATGACCGTAATGGTGGAATCGTACCTGCCGGCGTGAAAATCCTGCCGCGCTTTTAAAAACACCTCAGGCGCATCCTGGGCGATGAGCACGGATAGTAAACCCGCAGCCAGGAGTAACAGGAGAGAATTCCGTGCACGATTCATTGGTGCTATTCCAGGAAATACGAACCGAAATCCAGAGTGTCAATTGCAGCGATATGTGCGCGAAGCGTATCACCCTTTGGAGAGCCTCCCGATCGGCAGAATTGCCCGAATACCGACTCACGGGCAAGAAGCGGGGCCTCGCAGCGCAGGGCGAGAACGACCGCATCGAACGGCCTGCAATCGATGCGCGCCGCCGTACCGCGGGATGCGATTTCGAGACGCGCCATAAGTGTTTGTCCTGTTGTCAAATAAAGGACAGCGCGGGTTAGCGTGCCGCCCAGTTTTTCCATAATCCGGTGCGCCACATGGATCGCCGCCGGCTTGCGAGGGTTCATGCCGAGCGTTTCCATGGCAATGACACTGCCCTCCAGCGGACCGACCGGCAGCATCAGGAGCCTCGTGCCGGTAATTTCTTTGAGGACAACGACCGGGGAATTCCCCTCACCGGATGCGGCAAATGAGACAAATTCAATTCGTACCAGCATGGGGCCGCACCGGCGGCGCTTTCACCTTTCACGTGGTGGTGGCAGAAGGCCTTATTTTTTCTTCCTTGCGATCTTTGCAGGAGGTTTTGCCGCTGCAGGGACCGGGGGTTTCGGCTGAACGCTCTCGGCCGGTTTTACGGAATGTGAAGGCTGTACCGGCGTTGCCGCCTTGAGCGGAACACTTGCCGGTCTGTTCTCTTTCACTGCCGCCGGGCGTGCGCGTTCGGCCTCGGCCTTTTTCCCGGCCTCAATTTCGGCGGCAATCTCTTTTTCCGCCTGGGCCCAGTCTTCCTCGTGGAAGCCTGGAATTTTTCCCCGTTTCAAATACAGGTCATACGCCCGATGCTCGATTCTTTCCTGAATGGATTCCATTGCTGCACCTCCTTATGCAATTCATGATAATAATCACTCTCCGGCTCCCCCGGGCAGCGATCTCTCTCTAACTTATAAATATACTTTCAGCAGACATCGTGCCAGAAACGACCGATCACCGTTCGGCTCAGCGCATGGAGTCCCAATCGTCGCCCGTATCGGCCGAATCGAACTCCGTAGAATCTTTGCCGGGCGGACGGGCGCCGGTCAGCCGGGTGTAGCCGGAGTCGTCTATCTGGCGGTGCAGGTAGAGATTATTCGCGATTACCGCAATTCTCTGCCCCATAAATGACGAACCGGTATTGAGGGGAGTGGTCTTATTCGGCATTGAGAGCACTGCCGCCAGGCGGGCCGATTCCTCTCGCGACAGGTTCCTGCAGGATTTTTTAAAGTAGCGCCGCGATGCTGCTTCACAGCCGAAAACGGTTTTACCCCACTGCGCATAGTTCAGATAAAGCTCAAGGATGCGTTTCTTGCCAAGGTATTTTTCAAGCAGGAGCGTGTAGGCAAGCTCCTTGTATTTCCTTTCGAAGGTCTTTTCATTGGTTAAAAACAGGTTTTTCGCCAGCTGTTGCGATATGGTGCTGGCCCCCCGCTTGATGCCTCCTGCGGCGCGATTGTATTCCAGTGCGGAAAGCATGGCCTCGATATCGAATCCCGGATGGGTATAGAACCCGTCGTCTTCCGCGGCGACCACCGCCTCGCGAAGGTTACGGGAGATGGAATCGAAGGGGACGAAAATCTGGACCAGGGTATCTTCGGGACGTAAGGTGGCCCGGTAACGGGTCATGTACGCCGTTTCGGCAGGGTTATGGTTGCAGAGATACTTGACCTGCCGGAGCGGCGTCGTTGCATAGCGGTACCCCAGATACAGCCCGGCTGTGGCGGCAAGGGAAAAGATTACCGCATAGAGCAAAAAGATCGTCTTGATGGTAATCCAGAGATAATAGACGATCCGCAGCAGGATTCGAAATACCTTATTCATGAAGGCTATCCTTACGGTCATCCTGGAGTAAGCAGGTATTCTCCATCGGTCCGATAGAAAATACCTTGAAATCCCGCTCCCCGCCACCGCCGACGGTCGGTTTTTACTTGCGGGGTCGCTCAAAATCTATATTTTCTGGCCTCATCGGTCGGAATTGCGGCATCTCGCGTCCCCCTCAATCCGAGCCGCGGGGGATGAGCGGGTGACCGGAGCGCGGCGCAACAAACCCTGGCTTCTTCGGAGACATTTCATGGAAACCGGCAAGGCGTTCGACATTACCATAATCGGTTGCGGGGGATTCATCGGTTCGCACCTCCTGGATCGATTGCTTTCCGGGGGGAATTCGCGGCTGTGCGGCATCGACCTGTCTTCGGAAAAAATCGCGCAGCACCTGGACAACGAGCGGTTCACCTTTATCCGCTGCGATATTCACGACCGCGAAGTCGTGCTCCGCGCCATTGCCCGGAGCTCCGCGGTGGTTCTCCTCGCTGCGCTCTGTAATCCGTCCCAATACAATACCCGAACCCTCGACGTCATCGATGTAAACTGCAGCGGTACCATCCCCCTCGTGCGCGCCTGCGCCGAAAACGGGGTCCGGCTCGTTTATTTTTCGACCTGTGAAGTTTACGGAAGGACGACGGCATCGCTCGTTGGAGGCGACGATCCCGGAAGCTATCTGCTGCGTGAAGATCAAAGCCCCTTCATCCTCGGTCCGGTATCCGCGCTCCGCTGGAGTTATGCCTGCGCAAAACAGCTCATTGAGCGCGTCATTGACGCCTTCGGCAGGGAGCAGGGTCTCCAGTATACGATAGTTCGGCCATTCAATTTCATCGGCTCCCGCATGGACTTCCTTCCCGGTATTGACGGAGAGGGGATTCCCCGGGTTCTTGCCTGCTTTCTGGGTGCGCTCAGGGCCGGCACGCCGCTCATGCTCGTGGACGGCGGACGGAATCGCCGCTGCTTTACCGCCATCGGCGACGCGATCGATGCGTGCGTAAGAATCCTTGACCGGCCGGATGCCTGCCGGAACCGGATTTTCAACATCGGGAATCCGGCAAATGAAACCACCATAGCGGATCTTGCGCAGATCATGGCCGACACCTGGCGCCGCCTCGCCCCTCAGGACAGCCGTCCCATCGCCTTCAGGGAGATCGCCGGAGCGGAATTCTATGGCCGGGGCTACGAGGACTCCGACCGGAGAGTGCCGGATATCGGAAAGGCGCAGCGGTATCTGGGTTGGCAACCGGCGATCGGTCTTGATGAGGCGATCGAACAGGCGACGGCAGCGGCCATCGATCACTATGGGTTCGCCCCCGCCGAAGCGAGAGGCTGAAGCATGGCGGCCGCGGTGTCGCTGGTCATCCCGGCCTACAATGCCGATGCCACCATCGCTCAGGTGATCGAGCGGATCCCGCGTGCAGTGTGGCGATGCCTCCGGACCGCCTGGATCGTCGATGACGGGTCCACGGACGGTACCGCCGCCGTCGTCGAAGCGCTTGCGGCGCGGTTCGAGGGAATCCATCCGATTCATTTTTCCGGCAACCGCGGGTATGGAACGGCGGTAAGCACGGGTCTCCGGTTCTGCCTGAATGACGGATGCGATTTCGCCGTCTGTCTCCATGCCGATGGACAGTACCCGCCGGAGGCGATCCCCGAATTTGTAGCAACCATGGCAGCGAAGCGGATAAGTCTCCTGCAGGGTTCCCGCATTGCATCGGGAACCGCCTTGTCGGGAGGCATGCCGTTGTATAAATATGTTGCCGGACGGATCCTGTGCGCACTCGAAAACCGCTGCTTTCGCCTCGCGATGACCGATTATCACAGCGGATTCCTGGTGTACGACCGACTCTGCCTGCAGGCATTGCCCTTGCAACGGATGAGCGGGAGTTTCGATTTCGACCTCGAAGCGATCGCCTGTGCCCGGTCCCAGGGGCTTACGGTCGGCGAGCTGCCGATTCCTACGCGGTACGCCGGCGAGAAGTCCCATCTCAAGCCGGTATCGTATGGGTTTCGCGTGTTGCGGGTATTGATTAAATACAGGATGGGGTACTACAAAAAGTTGGAGGGTTAGAGGGTTGGAGAGTTACTATCCGGGAAGGTTTCAAACCCAGAGATATGAACCGGTGGCTGCCGTCCCCTCCCTCGCGGAGGAACAATTGATAATGTCAATATTCCGTAATTTTATCATGTTGTCCGTGCGCGTCAGACCGGCAAAACTCCCCTGTTGGAGGCCTGCCGGACTACTATCCTTTCAATCCTCCCGTATCGATCTGTCAGGTGACCGCAAAACATGAATAATCGATTTCCTTTTCCAGATCTTCAAGTCCTGCTCTTCTCAAGGCAGCGGGAAGGGCTTTTGAGTAAAACGCCTTTGATTCAACAAGTGTTCGCCAGGCAATTTCCCGCGAGATTATACCATGACGTATCTGGCTGCTTAAAAAAGAGTCGGTATAGGAGACTCCCAGCATTTTTAGAAACATATATTGCTTGAAAACCTCGAATAGACAATCCGAGTGCCAGTTGTCGGGGAAGTCAACCGGCTTTATCCAGCCGGTCTCATCCGTCAGTTTCTTAACAATTATTTCCGGATTCCACGAATAGTAATCGTAGAAAAACATCTGTGAAATTTTCGGGAATTTATGCCTGATATACCAGGAGGTCGGTGATAATGAAAGACATCCGAAAGCGGTTACGGCAAGATCGGAAAGGACGTTTTGCATCAATCGGCGCGATCGCACCGCTTCCCGTACCAGCAGTGCCCCGCTCCTGATCAATCCGCTTCTTTCAAAGTGGTTATTATTATCGAGCCTTTTTATCGCCAGAAACGGCGCATATTCCAAGGGACAATTAGCCCAGAAAATCATTGGAATCCCTCGTTCCCCGGCCAGCTTGTTTCCCAGGAGGTGCAGATGTTTGCATGCAACGCAGGTAAGGCCCGCTGAGGTTGTTGAAGGATCATGAAACCAGGTCCTGAAATATCGTTTGAAGGAGGTCAGGTGAGCATCATTCCCCAATGATACGACATGATGTTTAACCTTTAAGGCTTCGCATACCGTTTGAGCATTTTGCAGCGCAAATTGATTAAGACCGAAATGCGAATAGGTAAATGCTTCGGCGCGCATGCCGAATGTTTTTTTTAATTCGAGAAGCGCGTATGAGCTGTCCTTTCCCCCGCTTATGCCGACCAGACAATCCGCAGGAGATTTTGAATCCCGGGTTCGCTTCAATACCGCTTCCAGAGACTCCATGCCTTTTGGTTTATAATTAGGGAACCCCGTGCGACACCAGGAGCAAGTATTGGAAACGTCAAAATCACTTCCCTGGAGCGTATTCGGCATTAAACAGTGCGAGCAGCGAATCACGGTCCCTCCACTAAAAGGTATTATAACGTTGAACAGGCCGCCTAATCGCCCTTCCGGCAATTTACTTCGGGAATTCTTCCATCATTTGCGCCAGGTTAGGCATTCCAGCATACTCTTGATTACCTGAAAAAAAATTTGTTTAAAATAAATATACGTACGGGAAGGGTTCGGCAGATATTTTTTCGTAAGGAGGGCAAACTCGGACACCGTAATGATTCTCAGCGACAGGGAACCGCGTCTGCGGTAGGTCCGGAAGTACCAGAATGGTTCGGGCGCATAGAAAAGCGGTCCGGTCAGGAAAAGGCAAATATTTCTATCCACGTCATCAAGCCTTCGGATTCTTTCATCGAAATTGCCGATATGCTCCACAGCCTTTCTTCGAAACATTATCGAACAGCTGGCAATCGGGTTTCGGAAAAAGCCCAGTAAATCAGCGACAGCTGCAACCGGCCGGGATTTTTTTTTCCCATATATCCGGTTTTTTCCATCGATCAGGAATGCATCGCCGTAAACCGCAACACATGCCGGATTGGTTTCGAGCAATAAAACCCGCTTCTCAATGCTGGTCCTGGGGAATATGTCGTCATGATCGAGGATGGTCACGTAGCCGCCCTGTGCCTGTTGCAGTGCATTGTTGACGGCGGCGGCTTTTCCCCGGTTGGATTGAACCAGGTAGTGTATTTTTACCGGGACTTCCGAAATTTGCAGGTAGCGGCGAACAATCGCCTCGGTTTCATCCGTTGACCCGTCATTTACAATAACCAATTCGATATCCGTGTAGCTCTGATGCAGGATGCTCTCGATGGCTTCGGCGAGAAACCTGCCGCCGTTATAAACCGGTATGATCACCGTCACCATAATTTCAGGACTCCATTATCATACACAGTAAATACAGAATTGGAATTCGCTGATTTCAGGGGCAAGACCCCGTTCCGGTTTCCCGCCTGGTTTTTTACCATGTTGCTTTAAACCCGGCACTAATACGTGATGCACACCGCTGCTCCAAAGGCCGACGCTCCTGCAGTCATCGGTCTGATGTCTACCTGAGGAGTATGGCCGCGTTTTTTCCACCGGTGCCGGCTGCCGACAAAATGACCGATCGCGGTGCCAATCAGGGCTCCGGCGACGACATCCGAAGTCCAGTGCTGATCCCCGTAAACCCGCGCAACGCCGGTCATTGCGGCAATGCCGTACAGGGGGATCGCGACATAGATGTTATCAATGCGTTCTGCAAGCACCGAGGAGAGCGCAAATGCCAATACCGTATGGTCCGAAGGGAACAACCATGAATTATCGTCGAACTGCAAAAACGAAAAATGATGCGGTCCTTCGTTGAGGTAGGGTCGAGCCCGGCCTGCGGCGACCTTCAGCACCAGGCTGGCGCATCCGCCCAGAGCAACGGCGGTCAAGGCGCTCCGGCCGGTTTCACTCATCCAGTCGTTTGAAAAGGCGAGCCCCGAGCAATAGAGCGCGGCCCCGGCTCCGCAGTCGATGAAAACGTCCCCGTAATTCTGCCAGGGGAGGATAATCCGGTTCGCCTCAGCGGAGGTATGAGCCAGCACGAAATGCCGGTCGTCGTTGTCAAGCGCGATAGCCCCGCCCACTGCGCCTGCGGCAAGTACTCCGGACAAAAGCGAACCGTTTGACCATTGCGCGGGACTTTCTACCAGGGCGCAGGCGTCGCCGAGCGAGGTGCCGATATCCCCGCCTATACGGCTTATAAGAGTTGCACTGTCGCTGCCCGCCCCGGCAGGATAGGACAAGGTGCAGCAGGCAAGCAGGAGGAATGCGAATGTTCGCGCAGCCGGGCGCTGCCGCATAGGTGCGTGATCGATGTCAGCCTCCGGTTACCGATGATGCCAGGAGCGCCCCGAGGCCTGCAAGGTAAAAAAGCCCGTCGGCCATGACATTGAATACCGCCGGCATCGTCGACTTGAGCCGGGGATTCCATCCGACAAAAAAGGCCGCGTACAGGAGTGCCGGGATTTGCGAAGTAAACAGCAGCGCGATGCGGTACCGGCCGGTCAACCCGGACAGAAGCCAGGGGAGCGCTATGAGCAGGATTATGCAGGAACCGATCATCAGGCGAATCGCCCCGCGTGCACGTTTTTCACCGACAATGGTTATGAGCGTTTCGCGGCCCATGATCCGGTCTCCCTCGATGTCGCGGAGGTCGAATATAAGCGAACGCAGGGAGGCGAGGACGAATATCCATAAAAAGCAGACAATGGTCAGCGCGCCTGCGGAGAAGGAGGAGCGCACCGTCTGGGGAATGAAGGTGAGAACCGTGCTCCAGGCGAGTGCGATGAACAGGTCGCGGGAGGTGGGAATATCCTTGAGATTTTTGTACTTGAAGATTCGTCGCAGCGGGGGAGGGACGATAGTGACATGGTAAACCGAGCCGATGATCGTTGCAAACAGCATGAGGACCAGCAGTTTGCCGGAAGAAAAGCTCACAACCAGCATGAGAATAAGAATCGCTCCTGCAAGGAAAAGCAGGAACGGTTTATACCGATGGTAAAAACGGTACCGTGATATGCCGAGGTGCAGGGTCGTTTCGAGGCTTGTCAGGCTGTTCCACAGGTACATGGAGAGAAAGTAAAAGAAGGAAAGAGTCGCCCCGCGCACGGTAAAGGGGGCCCTCTGGGTGCGGCAGGAGACGAAATAGACCGCCACAGCCCCGAGGGCCAGGAAGATATTCAGGTTGGCGGCGGTGTCGAAGAGCCGCCGGAAAAAATTCGTCAGGGTGTGCTGGCGCGAGCGGTCGAGGTATTGCAGGTATTCGGTGACGCGCTTGATCATCCAACTGGGGGTGGAGGCGCCTGCCGTCACCCCGATCGACTTGCAAGGCGCAAGGGCGGCCCAGTCGATCTCGCTTTCGGATTCGATGAGCTGGGTCTGCGCTCCCGCCTGCGAGGCGATTGCTGCGAGACGGCGGGTATTCGCGCTGTTCCTGCCGCCAACCACGATCATGGCATCAACCTGGCGGGCGAGCATTTCCGTTTCGGCCTGGCGCTGGTCGGTTGCAGCGCAGATGGTTTTTTTTACCACAACCTCGCCGCCCGAGTACCGCACCCGGATTTCGGTTGCAATGCGGTCAAAGAGCGTACGGTCGAACGTTGTTTGTGAAACAAGGCAAATTTTACCGAACTGCGGCAGGGCGGCGATGTCCTCGACTGAATGAATTAAATGACCCGCGTCCCCGGCATAGCCGAGCAGGCCGATAACCTCGGCATGACCCTCGTCCCCGGCAATGATGATTTGAAAGCCCTGATCGCGGTAGCGCTCGATTACCCGGTGCACGGTCTTGACCTTGGGACAGGTGCCGTCGATAATCGGATGCCCCTGGTTTGCGTATCGCTCCTGAAGGACCGGCGGTATTCCGTGGGCGCGGATGAGCAAGGTCCCGCCGGGACCGGCAGGGTTGCCCTCGCTGAGCTCCGATACCCCGCGCGCATTCAGCATGTCGAGGGTCTGCCGGTTATGGATGAGGGGCCCGATCGTGCGAATCCCTCCCGGCATTTTGCCGGTATTTTCGAGGGCAAGCTCCACCGCGCGCTTCACGCCCATGCAGAAGCCGGCGGTTTTGGCGACGATGATTTTCATAACGAGGAGGCAGACTGGTTCATATTTATCAAAATATACCAGAGATCGAATCTAAACGCTTTTGGAATAAGTCTCGCCCAAAACTGATTTTTAATCCATGTCCCCGGTTATATCTGCCAATAATCTCGTGAAAGCCTTTGGAAAGCACACCATCCTGGATGGTTGCAGCTTTGCGATTGAGGAGGGCGAGGCGTACGGTCTTGTCGGACTTAACGGTGCCGGGAAGACCACGCTCATCCGGCTTTTGCTGGGCGTCCTGCGGGCGGATAGCGGGGAGGTTGAAGTTTTCGGGGAGAATCCCTGGCGTCATGATGCTGCACTCCACCGCAGGATGGGCGTGGTCCTCGACCACGACGGAATGTGGGGCAACCTGACGATCGACCAGAACATGAAAATTTTTGCGGCTGCAAAGGGCATAGGCTGGAATGAGTGCAAGGCCTATATGGAAGAATACTGGAGCCGCACGGGTATCTATAATAACCGGAAAGCGGTAAAATTCTTTTCCCGCGGCCAGCGCATGCAATGTGCGCTCTGCCGGGCGTTTCTGGGCTGGCCGGCGCTTTATTTTTTCGATGAGCCTTCCGTTGCTCTCGATGTCGATGCCTACGAGCACTTCAGCAGGCTTGTCCGGACAGCACGGGAGAGGGGCGCAAGCCTGCTCATCAGCTCTCACCAGCTCGATGCAATCGACGACCTTGCCGACCGGGTGGGGATGCTTCGCGATAAGCGGCTGATCGAGCTCGAAGGCAAGGGACTACAGGGTGACCGGTTGTGGGCGGTTGCCGCGGACGACAACCCGCGGTGGGGTGCAATCATCGGCGAGCAGTGCGGCGGCACGCCGGTCTATTCCGGGGGAGAGTGGCGGTTCGAAACGAACAACGCCGGATCCGACATACCCGCCATTGTCAAACGACTGGCGGGCGAAGGGTGCGCCATAGGCAAGGTAGCACCGGTCGCGCAGGATTTCAGCGTTACCATTCGCAACGAATACCGCCGGAGGGCGGCTGAAGATCCGGGCCCGGAGGTGACGCGGTGAGCCAGTGCCTCATTGTCCTCCGCAAGGAGTGGCTGAACTTCGTTTGCAGCGACCGGAGCGTGTTCTTTATCTATTTTTTCCTCGTTGCCGGATGGGGCATGCTGCTGGCTACCATGGATCGCGGCGGCCCTCTGGGATCGCCGCTCTGGCTCGTCTTCTTTTCCGTGATCATAGCCGCAAACTTTTCCAGCACCGTCTTCGTCTCCGAGCGCATGAGCGGATCTCTCGAAATACTTCTGACTTCCGGCTTGTCGCGTGCCGCTATCCTGTGGGGCAAAATGATCTTCGTGATGGTCATGACACTTGCGATCGGCATGGGCTGCGTGCTCACCGCCTCGGTGCTGCAGCGTTTTATCGCGCCGCCCGAGGTCGCCCGCGCAGTGTGGTTCCAGTGGAGCTACGGTGCGCTTTACGCCGGGGCAACCTTTCTCAATACCGCCAGCAGCGCCTGCTTTTCGGTATGGCTCCCGAATCCGCGACTCCTTCATTTTGTCAATATCCTGCTCGTCGGCGCGGTCATGGCCGGCTATGTGGCACTATCCCTGACCTGTCCCCTCTCCCTGTTCATCGTGGCCATAGCCATGGCAGCCGCCGGTCTCCTGTTCGCATGGCTTGCCGGACGGGCATTCGAGGGCGAACGGATTATCAAACCCGTTATTTTCTAAGCTTTATTTTTCGGTAATTGTCCAGAACGGCAATATCCGCTGCAGACCAGGCGAGGGTTCCGGCCTCGGGCAGGGACACCCACCGCAGGGCTGCATGTTCGCGGGGACGGGGTTCTCCCTCCCTGATCGAGCAGATAAAGGGGATGAGCGCAATGGCCATCCATGGATAGGAATGCCGCACCTCGGGCATATCAGCGACTATGGTTATCTCGACGCCGAGTTCCTCCATGATCTCCCGCATGAGAGCTTCACGGGGCGATTCTCCCGCCTGAACTTTTCCTCCGGGAAACTCCCAGAGCCCTGCGTTCGATTGAGCCGGACCACGCTGTGCCGACAGAATGGCAGCGCCCCGCTCGATGACTGCACAGACGACGGCGGTTGGTTCTCCGGAGGCATTCACGAACAGCCTGCAGGATTTACCGAGCTGGAGGGGATCAGTGCGCGGAGCCTTTGAGGGAGTCGGCCTTCGCCTCTTCGGCCATGGTTTTCATAGCCCAGGCAAGCCCCTCCTTTGAAAAAGCAAGGGCCGATGCCGAAATATCGTCGCCGTTTCGCTTGAGCTCCTTTTCGCTGGTGTCGGCCGACATTTTATACTCCGTCAGCACGAACTGGTCGGGCGTCACCCGATTGCCTTCGATGTCGATGATGAAATCGCCGACAACACCCCCGGTGGTCCGGACTTTCTGCCCGAAATCGAAGATGCAATCGATGCTGTCAATGGAGAGATCCCGCAGCATCGAATCGACCTTGATTTTCATGATCGGTGAGCAGTCGATTTTCCCCTTTTCGGAATAGCCGGCGCAGCTGACATAGCCGTTTGATAAAAGATTAAGGTTGATACCGGAGGTAATCTTCTGCTGCGGCTCGCCCGGATATTTCCGCATAAGTGAACACTGCGGCTGGCCGAGATAGATCGACCAATAGGTTGCCTGCCCGGCTTTATTGGTTGCAGCGTTTATAAAGTACATCGATTTGGGCAGCATGGACATGCCCAGGCAGAGGGTAACGAAGATTGCGGACAGTACAAGGGCTGCCCCCGGGACACGCAAGGATTTCATACGGGTCTTCTCCTCGTTGATTGATGATGAACGCCGGCACATGGCAGCCGGATAATCGGTAGAGCGATATGGTCCGGTATTTAAAAAATATAATGCGGGGGAGGGACCGGCTGCCTAGGAAGCCCCGCCCGGCACTGCCGCAAGCTCTTGGGATATAAGGAGGAACATAGCCGCCACGCGATGATCGTAGGTGTGGGCCGATAGGACCGTTTGCCTGCCCCGCTCCGCAATGGCGAGGCGCTCGCGGTTGTGCGACAGATAGTAATCGATGCGGTCGAAGAGCTCCCTTTCGCTGCGGAACACCGCTATATCCTGTTCCGGGCCATCCGGGGAAAAAAAATCGCCCACAACCGGCTTTGCGCTGGTCAAGACGAAGCCGCCGCTTGCCAGAATGTCGAAGGGACGCTGGGTAAAGCCGTCGCGGATTACCATCCGATTGATGTCGATGGCTATACGGGCTTTCCGATAGACCTCTGCCAGAGTCTTGTAATAGCCCGCGGAGCCTACCCTTTCGGGAGGGAGGTCCCGAAGCCAGCCCGCATCGCCGAATACCCGGAACCCGGGGTACCTCCGGGCCAGGGCGGTGACGATCCTTTTCCTGCCGAAATATCCCGCCGCGTGCTTGGCGATATAGCAGGCTTTTTCGAATGAAAGCTCCCGCGGGAGCGCTGTCGACCGCATTGTTTCAGTGATGCGTGCTTCGATATCGTACTCTACATCGTCAAGGTAGCAGGCGATTATCCCGCCAAGGAACGGAGCAAGGGAATCGACGAATTCCGGCGCGAGTGCGAGCATGTCGTCCATCTGCCGCCAGTAGGAGTTGCCGACAAAAACAAGATCGAATTTCCCGCTTTCCTCCGCCGAAGTGGCGGGATGAAACAGGGCGGGATCGGTGCAGAGCGGGAGAAAAAAGGCGCGATAGCCGAGCCGCCGCATCGGCTGCACATAGCCCTTGTCCGAAACAAAATCGAACCGCAGCCCGGAGTGCCGGTATTTTTTCACCAGGATAATTTCTTCGTAAAACGGGTTGTCGACGCACCAGTTGCAATGGATGATTTTTCGGGCTTCGCAGAAATCGCGGAAGCGCCCGACGGTGTCGGTTCCCCATTCATTGATCGTTACGACCGCGCTGCACCGCTCGCGTTCGAGAATTCCGCAGAGGGCATCCGCCTGTTCGATTGTCGGATGCGGGGCAATGTCGATTGCAACGACCCGCGCATCCGGGAGGCGCCGCAGAGCTTCGACGGTTTCCCGCTGGATAAGATAATTCTGATTTAAAAAGGCGATGTTCGTTGCCGGCCCCCCCGCAGTATGCTCCTGAGTATACCATGGAGTATTGCGGGGAGGAAGGGCACTCCGAAGGCTACTGCAGCAAAGGAGCTATTCCGGTGTTGCGTCTTTCGCTTTGTCGGCCTGTGGCCGCTGCATCCGCGATACGGCCTGCTGCCGCAGATAGGTGAAGTAGTGCTGGTTCTTCCGGACGAATTGCCGCACAATGTGCTTGCCGGCCATCTTCATGAAGGTCGGGTAAAAAGAGGGAAAAAACGTCTT
>CAWDOZ010000123.1:0-4053 GCA_963803935.1 uncultured Fibrobacterota bacterium
TGTCCGGGGAGACTTTGCTGTAACGGCGCAGAACCGTTACCGCCAGCGCCAGCAGGACGCAGAAGCCCATCATGGCCCAGGTCGGATCGGAAAGGCCCATTAAGGCGCCGACCGCGATGCCGGTCAGGGTCGCGTGGCCGATTGCTTCTGAAAAGAAGGCCATCTGGTTGCTGATGACCAGGGTGCCGATGAGCGCAAAGAGCGGTGATACGAGTATTATGGCGAGCAGCGCATTCTGCATGAACGGAAAGTGGGCCCACTCGAAGGGAAGCCGGTCTATCAGCCAGTACCACCCGTTCATTGCGCAGCACCGCCATTTACCGGGCAGGGTGAAGTCCTAACGGACAGCTCGGGCCCGTCGGTCTGCAGATCGAGCCCGAAGGTCTTGCGCACTTCCGGCTGCTCCAGCACCTCGCCAGGAGTCCCCTCGAACAGCAGGGAGCGGTTATTTATGAACACCATCCGGTCGGCAATGGCGGCCGCGGCGCTCAGGTCATGAGAAACCATCAGGATGGAGAGGTCCATGAGTCTGCGCAGTCCTGAGACGATTTCATAGAATTGCGCGGTCCCCGCATGGTCCAGCCCCGCCAGCGGTTCGTCGAGCAGCAGCAGTCCCGGCACCGGCTTCAGCGCCAGCGCCAGCAGCACACGCTGGAGCTGACCGCAGGAGAGGTTCCCTAGACTACGTTCCATGAGCTCCCCGGCGCCCACGCATGTAAGGGCCTCATGCGCCTCCGCGCTTATCCGCCGCGGATACCAGAGCCACAAGGGCCATGAAGTCCCGGCGGCGGCGAAAAGGTCCAGGACGGTAAGCGGCGCGGAGTTGTCGATCTCGATCCGTTGGGGCACATAGCCAATGCGCGGTCGCTGGCGATGCACAAGCCCTGCCGCGGAGAGAAACTTCATCTCCCCCGTATGCGCGACCTCACCCATGATGGCCCGAAGCAGCGTGGTCTTGCCAGCGCCGTTCGGACCGATGATGGCCGTCAGTTCCCCGCAATGCACGTGCAGGTTGACCCGCTCCAGGGCAAGGTGGGCGCCTAAACGCACACCTACATCGACGAGACGGGTGCAACAGGCCCGCTCTTGGTGCGCTGCCGATTCCATATTGCGGTTGCTTTGCGTCACGGGGTTACTTGAGCGCCAGGCGCAATTCGCGGAGGTTCTCTTTCATAATCCTGATGTAGGCGTCTTCTTGCATGGGTCCGGTAACAGCCGGGTCCAAAGCATAAACCTTCGCGCCGGTTTCGCGGGCGATGGTTTGCGCCGCCTTGGCCGGATATTGGGGCTCGGCGAACAGCGCTGTTACCCGGGCCTTCTTCACGATGGTGATGGTCTCCGCCAGCTCCTTGGCATTGGGCTCAGAACCGGGCTCGCGCTCGATCACAGCCGCAATATGTAATCCGAACTCCTTTGCAAAATAGGGAAACGCCTCATGGAAGGTTATGATGTCACGGGTTTTGAGCCCTTTAAGCCCCTCGTGCATCTCTTTACGAAGCTTTTCCAGTTTTGCGACATAGGAGGCGGCATTGTTGCTGTATTCCTTTGCGTGCCGCGGATCGGCCTTAGCCAACTGGGAAGCGATGTTCCGAACCTGCCTGATGTGCAGTGAAACGCTGACCCAGACATGGGCGTTGTCACCTTCCTTATCCTTGATCAATTCGATGCCGTCACTGGCGTTGACGATCTTGACATTCGGCAGTTGCTTGATCACCTTATCGAGAAACGACTCCATACCGGCGCCGTTTACGACAAAGATGTCGGTCTTGGCGAGCTGCTTCATGTCGTCCGTGGTGACACTATAGTCGTGCAGGCAACCGGTCATCGGCTTGGTGAGGTTACGCACCTCGACGCCGGGAATCCCCTTGGTCACATTGAGGGTGGCTATATACATCGGGTAGAACGATGCGGTAATGCGAACCGGTTTCGACGTCGCGCGAGCCGTGGGAATTCCTTCCCAGAATAGAGCTAGCCAGACGATTATTGATGAAACAACAATTCTGCGGATTATTCTTCTGCAATTCTTCATGATTAACCTCTTTAGCATTTTGTTGCAACATTCTGCAATTTTTGTTACGTTACAATATAACATAACACTTGGTTACGTTATATTATAACGTAACATTTGTCAAGAGAGTTCTGGAGTTGTATATGCCGAAAAATAAGCAAGGGTTCCCGTCTGTCGACCATGATCATGCCGGCTGTGTCAACGACGCGCTGCAGAGCGCGGAGGACGTTTGCGCCCAAAAGGTAACGCGGCTTACCGATCTGCGACGCCGCGTGCTGGAGCTGGTTTGGGAGAGCCACCGGCCTGTCGGCGCTTATTACATCCTGGAGGCCTTGATGAAGGAACAGCGAGCCGCCCCGCCGACGGTGTACCGTGCCCTGGATTTCCTCCTGGGACAGGGGCTGGTGCACCGGATTGCCTCTCTCAACGCCTACGTCGGCTGTAACAGGCCGCAAACGCCCCACTCGGGCCAATTCCTCATTTGCGAGAGCTGCCTGGAATCCGCCGAGATTTTGAACGAGAAGGTTTTCGATGCGCTGCGGGATACGGCATTGAACACCGGATTCGAAGTCCGGCAGCAAACGGTGGAGATAATCGGGACGTGCAAGAGGTGCCGGCAGCAGTCGGGAAGTGACATGGATAGCAAAGGCTCCGGTAATTTGACATAATGGGTCTAATTGCAATACGTTCTATGCCGACTATAAAACGGGGAACTCTCTTTGAGCTGCTGTTTTTGGCCGGCTCGCTGTTCATGCTTTTCATTGCCGGCAACAATCCCGTTGTCACAAGTTTTGCGACGGTGTTTTCCGGGATTGTCCTGGAAGCTCTGCCGTTCATGCTCCTAGGCTCACTGGCGGGCGGCCTGATCGAGGTGTACGTTTCCCGGGATCGCTTGCTAGCCAGGCTTCCGCGCAAAACGTGGCGGATAGTGTTGGTCGCCGCGGCGCTGGGCTTTGTCTGTCCGGTATGTGAATGCGCCGTTGTCCCGGTCGCAAAAAGGCTGTTGGGCAAGGGAATGCCCGTTCCGGCGGTGATCGCTTTTCTTCTGGGGGCGCCGCTGGTCAATCCGATTGTCGGAATTTCCACGGCCGTTGCCTTCTCATTCAACATTTCGGTTGCCTTGCTGCGGTTGCTGTCGGGATACCTGATCGCGGTTGCCGCGGGCCTTATCATGGGCCGCCTCTATCCGGGTAAAAGCTCACTCATTGCCAATAAGGCCGATTCGCATCTCCACAGCTCCTCTTGCGGTTGTGAGCCTGGTGACGGTTATCACCTCAAGGCCCACCATTCCAGGCATGGTCTCATGAATGCGTTCCGGCACGCCTCGGCCGATTTCATCGCCGTGGCACAGTTTCTGGTAATCGGCGCCTTCATAGCCGCCCTGTTCCAGACCGTCATCTCCCGGCAGAGCCTGGCACACCTCACGACAAGCCCGGTCAGCGCCATTCTTGTCATGATGGCGCTGGCAGTGGCGCTCAATATCTGTTCGGAAGCCGACGCCTTCGTGGCCGCCTCGTTCAGGCTCGTCATGCCGTTCCCGGCGCAGTTCGCATTCATGCTGCTCGGCCCCATGCTGGATATCAAGCTGGTGCTGATGTATTCGGGCGTTTTCCGGCGCAAGGCCATCGGTGCACTGTCGTTGTCTGTCTTTGCCATGGTGTTTGTGGCGGCCTACTTGCTGCACTACCTGATCCCGGCAGGTGTGAGATGAGGCAGCCGCCGGTACGTACGCGACAATTCTTCTTTACCGGTATCTATATTGCCTGGTGGATAACGCTCTTCTCCTTTGTCCTGAGTGGCGCCTACCGGTCCTACATACGTCCTTCTTTCGTGATATTTCTCTGGGGGGCGCTGATCATCCTGCTTGCTTTCATTGTCTCAGGGATCGTGGAAATGAGGGACCAGAGGCTCAGGCTTGAAGATATTGCCCGTGGCGGCATATTGCTGCTACCGCTGACGGCTTTGTGGATGGCATACGGAAAACCGCTCGGATCATACGCATACAAGAAGAAAACGATATCTGCGCAACGCCCCGCGGCTAGTAT
>CAWDOZ010000124.1:0-19007 GCA_963803935.1 uncultured Fibrobacterota bacterium
CCGACGATGGCCCCGGAATCAAAGATCCAAAAAGAATTTTCGATCCTTTATACACCACCAAAAATGTTGGAAAGGGAACTGGCCTTGGGTTAAGCATCTGCTACGGAATTGTTAAGGAGCATGGCGGTGACATCACGGCCCACAACGCGCTGGATGGCGGAGCCGTGATTGAGGTTCGCCTGCCCATGGCCGCCAGTGAAGGAACCATTCCGGACGCTGCCCCGGTCGCTCTCGCGAAGCGCGAAGGCGCTATTCAAGGCCGCGTTCTGTTGGTCGAAGAAGAAGAGGCGGTGTTGGAGTTCGAGCGCGACGTTCTCATGGGCGCCGGCGCGAACGTGGTAACGGCTAGCAAGAGTGAAGACGTGAAGACACGCTTACTCTCCGAGCCTTTCGACGCGATAATCATGAGCGGCAGAATGCCCTCCGATTGGAATGCCAAGGAAGCCTATGCCTGGCTCAAGCAGAATTGCCCCGGAATGGAAAATCATTTGCTGTTCACCTTACCACGGCGGAGAACAGGGTGATGAGCGAACGTTCCTCCAGGAAAATAACATTGCCTATCTGGTGAAACCCTTCGAAGTGGCCGATCTCATTTCCCAGGCTAGACGCCTGCTGCAGAAAGCGCACGCCGCCAGCGGCCGCCAGCTGATCGTCTAAGGCCGGATCGTCGAATTACAGCTGAGTCCGCCAAACCCTTCACCAGGCGCCGAAGCGCTTTCTCATTGCGCCTGTACCACCGCCATTGTCCCTGCTTCACAGAATCGACTAAGCCAGCCTTCGTCAAAATCGCCGTAACCGTAAGGAGTTGCTGGACATTCGCGTCACTTTCCGCGCCGGTAATACCTGAATGAATCTCTATGACTTTGCCCCGGTAATTACCCTCACAGAAACTTTCGGTTTCAACCAGGGCCCGGACCTCTTTGGCGTGCGTCGTATCTTTGGTCGAAATTAGAACAAACGGCTTTACCATGGGCAAGTTATTCGCCCGGCAGTATTCTTCGAGCCGGGCCTTCTTCTTCTCATGCTGGTTCATGCCGTCGAGAAGCTTCAGCTTTTCGATCTCTTCGGCATCTGAGGTGGT
The DNA here is from genome assembly GCA_963803935.1 of uncultured Fibrobacterota bacterium. Classification (GTDB taxonomy): domain Bacteria; phylum Fibrobacterota; class Chitinivibrionia; order Chitinivibrionales; family Chitinispirillaceae; genus BOG-1184. The sequence goes on from CAWDOZ010000124.1 coordinate 1,082, forward strand.
CAGGTTGGTGCGGGTGAGTACGGACGGCGTTTTAATGAATCGCCTGATAGATTCCGCAAGGGTGAACCGGTAAAGAACGTTCTTCTGCTTTGGCGAAGGGGTTGCCGTAAATTCGAGCCCGAGAGCAGGGCGAAGATGATTGATCGCCTTGAGCGACGCCGCGCCGCGGTAACGGTGGCTCTCATCCATGAGAATCACCAGGTCATCGAGATGCTGAAGAACGGTGGAAAAAGAGTCGCCGAGATCCTCATCAAAAGCATGGAATTTGAATTCGGTATCTGTCCGATTAAAAATCTTACCGATATTAAAAATGAAAATAAAAGCAGGATCGCCCGCTTCTATCTGTTGCGGATTAAAACGAAGATAGTTGTCGCCGTCATAAACAATAGGCGAGGGAAAATCGGACAGGCCGGTAAACATGTACTTAGGGTGCGATGGAAACAACTCTGCTTTCAGCTTTTCGTAAATGGTAATATTCGGGGAGAGAATGAAAAAATGCCGGTACCCTTTTGCCTTCCAGAGATAATAGATGCTTGCGCCCATCAGCCGGGTCTTTCCAACGCCGGTAGCAAGGGCAAAGCAGAAGCTTGCGAAGGCAGTATCGAATTCCAGCGGCTCCCGAAGCGCAGCTTTTTCAGTAGCTTTTGCCGCGACAGCGCTAAGCTGGGCGGTTTTATAATCGAGGTCTTCGCTGATCCCGGTAAGCAGCGACAGCGCCTGCTCCTGGGGTTCGCGAAGGCTCATATACCTTGTTATCTGAGAGGCAAGATTCATTTCCTATCCTCCTGGAAACTCACCCCTGCCCCTCTCTTGAAAGAGAGGGGAGAAGAATAGCGTTTTCGATTGCAGTTAAAACGGCTTCAATATTATTGAAAATTTCCTTATTCGAGAATCTTATTATCCTCAAGCCCATTATCTGAAGAATTTCAGTACGTATTTTATCATACTCTCCATGTTTTGCATGGACTGAGCCATCCAGTTCTATTGCCAACCTGCCGTCATGGCAATAAAAATCGGCAATGAATAGCCGTTTTTTGCCATGATATTCAAAGGGAAAAGGGTACTGACGAACAAATTTATTCCCTCCACACTTACGGTTTCGTAATCGCTCCCAAAGTAAATGTTCCACTTCGGTTTGATTCCGCCGCAGATCGCGAACTCTTTGTTTGATAGAAACCGGCATTACTTTTTAGCTCGCCCCTGGCTCTCTCTCACAAAAAAGAATGAGCTTAATTTTTTGATTGAAAATAGCAAGTGTTTTCCGGACTCACCCCTGCCTTTGGCTTTCCCCTCTCTTTCAAGAGAGGGGGATTAAGGGGGTGAGTTATTTTTCCTCCTGGAAATCGCATCGGTCGAGCAGATCGCGTGGAATTTTTTTAATTTCAACATTATCCGGCAAAATAAGCCTGCGGGAACGTTTTGTTGAATAAAGTAAAAGCGACTGCTGAGGCCCGAGGTCATCGGCCAGCGAATCCAGATATGGCTGCGTAACGATGCGCGTGGTAACATGCAGAAACCGGTTTTCGCTGCTGATTCCCTGCAACCGTCCCTCATTGCGGTACTTGAATCCTTCGATTTTGCAGATTGCCCGGATCAGCATTTGCTCATTATACCGGGGATTGATGACAAAGACCGGATGATGCTTTGTCGAAAGATCCCGGTCGCGGACGAGGAGAGATTCGGCGAGGCGGTAGTATTTAAAGCCGCCGCCGCCAAACCAGATTTGTTCGCCACCAGCAGAGTTTTCTCCAACTAATGCTGAGCATTTTTCACATAACAATTCCGTGCAGGCTTTGCAAAGCTTCACAGCTGCTTTTGTTTTTGAGGTAACACTGATCCCACCAAGGTCTGTGCCATCTATAACTTTTTTGAGGCGGGGAATAATATGCGTATGGCAATGTTCGCCAAGCTCGCACATGATCCATCGACGGCCCATTTTGTGAGCGACAGCGCCGGTGGTGCCGGATCCAGCAAAAGAATCCAGAACGATATCACTAAAGGAAGTGGAAATGTTTAATATCCGACTTATCAATTGTTCGGTTTTAGGAGTAGCAAATAAATCAATTCCAAATGGGAGCAATTCCTTTTGATGAGCTTTTGCTTGTCGTGATGTAAGGACATCGGTCCAAATTGTAGAATAGGGACGAACTGGATTTTTTGGAGCATACTCGCGAGTATATGGTACCCATTTAGGGGTTTCGGGAGTACCGCGATTTTTCCAAATAAGTTCTTTAGATTCGATCAATTTATCGACGCCTTCTTTACCAAGAGCCCATCGCGCTTCTCTTCCATCATCATGAATAGGCAGAACATTAATACCATCCGGCCCAGTGATGGGAAAGAACATTGAGGGTCGATCTTCCCGCATACTGCTCTTTCCATTTTTCTTTAATAATCGATCCCGAAAAGGTCTACCGTTTTCGTCTCGATTACCATATGCTTCTAAAACAGATGCATCTTCTTTCTGTTTGAGTACGCATTTTTGTTGGTCTTTAGCATAGCAAAGAATAAATTCGTGATCCGGTGTTATAGCAACTTTATTATCATTCGGACTATCCACTTTCTGCCATATAAAGGTTGTAATGAAATTTTTTCTTCCAAATATTTCATCCATCATTACCTTCAAATAATGACCCTCATTATCATCAATCTGCACGAAGATTGCCCCATCATCTTTCAGCAAACCCCTTAATACATCTAATCGATCCCGCATGAGAGAAAGCCAAATTGAATGTTCTATTCCATCATCATATTGAGAAAATGCTGCACCTGTATTATATGGTGGATCAATATATATGCATTTCACCTTCCCCGCAAAATCCTGTTCCAATGCCTTCAGCGCCAGAAGATTATCCCCATATATGAGCATGTTTTCGCTCTTGGGGTCGCCATAGCTCTTTTCCGGGTCCTCGACCAGAACGCGCGGCTCAAGTCGGACGCGTTCGTCCTTGCCTACCCAGGTGAGTTCGAGTTTTCCTTTTTTATTCATGCTCCCTTATTACCTATTTCGGCATCAGGTTTACAATTATGCGTACTGATATGCAATATCCACAACATTATTTGGGTTGTTCCTAAAAACCTTAATTTCGCCATCAACCGATATTTTAATAGAAACGCCATATTGTGCTAATGTACGAGCTGCTGCCGTTCGTGCTCCATCCTCTGAGGCCTGCTCGACTTTTATTATTGCTCCAGCCGCAATTATATTCCCAGAATGATCAAGAATAGTTGCACCATCGACAGCAATCATCTCTGCTCTTACGAGACGATCAATATCTTTAAAGTTATTTTTGAATATATGTGCCATGTGCTTAGACTTCAAATTAGTAGCATTACCGAACAAATCGCCCGATCTAATAATTTGTATTTTTTACATATTCAAGACAATTGGGCGCAATAACCGCAATGCAACCGCCTCCATGAGAAAACGATACATCGAGCGAAGATAAATATAGAGCCGTCCGGATATTTGCATGGGGATTATACTTGTCATATATTAGTTGCTTGTAAATGGCAACATTTGAATAATGCTGCCATATTCCTCGCCTTTTTGAAAATAGAAGTTCACCTTTCTTAAATACTAAAATTTCTTTATTGCGATTGAGGGCTATTGCAATTTTATTATCAATTGCCTGGCTACTAATTTTCAAATATCGGAAAGGGGCAAAACAATCTTTTTCCGGATCGGTTAATCGTTTAATAGTTTCAACGTGACCATTGCAAGATAACATAACTACCGTATCAAGGCCATTTGATAATATATGCCCGTGCTTTTCTCGAATAACATCCAAATATGAAATGCCTGAATCTTGATTATTTGCCAAATCTATTATGCAGCAAAGACTGATATTTTTGCCTTCATATGTTCTATCTGCAATATGCTCAAACTCCGATATTATCGATGCAATAATATCGCTGTTTCCAGCATAAATAACCTGAGCAATAACAGTTGAAAATGTTTTTGATAAGATTTTGCGTAATAGAATTGGCTCAATATTGTGCGCTGAAAGTTTATTAATATAGCGGACAAATTTATCAACTAAAATCCGCTCCGTACTATTAAATGGCAAATATCGACTAAGCTCATATCTTATTGGTGAGTTTGATTCTTGCTTAATAAGTATTTTTTGCCCACCTGGAAGCCAAGCGACAAGATTTTTATTCCCGGTCCAAGTAGATTCAAATATTTGTGATCCAGGAAATAGTGGTAATAATTCATCTAATAATAATTCTTTAAAAAAATCTGGTGAAATCTGGCCCATGCAACCCCGCCTTCTGGTAATAATTTTTTATGCAGAACATTCCAAGGGAATAAGTCCGATTACCCCACAACCACATTATTCTCATTTTTTCTTGCTAACCATTACCCGTGGCTTTCTATGACAGAGCTTTTGCATATTCATCAACATCCATCATGGGTGCAGTTCCTATTGATTGAAGCCATGCCAAAAGGTGGAGGAAAAAGGATATTAATGCGCAATCCTTTTCAGTAGTTTTAAAATGAGGAGGCGCATTTCGAGGATAATTAGCAACGAACGCCCCTCCTTCGAGAACGCATCCAATATCGATTTTATGGTTGGGTGCTAATCCTTCAAGGGTATTGCAAAAAGGTTCTCCAAACACGGGATTCCATGAGCTACCAAGCGTGACAAGGCCTGCGAGAATGCAATGAGGTTTTTTTGCGGGTGCAACACCTGATACATGCGGAACCGGAATGCTTGTTCGCAGGAGTGCCCTTACACTGGCTGCCTTGATTCCTGCATATTCTAAATTAGCCTTGTCCATATCCTGCTTAACCTCTATGACCGCATATACACTTTCTGCTGGAATATATAGCGCATTACTTTGATTAAAAAGAAAGGGAGAATATTGCCTGTCATAAATTACGATATCTATCTGGTCGCTTAGGCATCCTTTTGAATCAAGAACAAAAGCTTTGTCGATGTTGTAGCGTTTAGGAAGGTAATCTCTCAGCATTTTAATCCAATCAATCTCGCTGGCATCGCCCTTGGTTCCAGGGTGTAAAATATTTTCGCGATTAGTTGTGAGTTTAGCGATCATCTGTTTCTGGAGCGATAAAAAAAGCTGCTTCAGATCGATTGTCTTAGATGCCGAGTCATTAGTATTTACCATAGGATTTCCTCCCATGTTTTCTTGGTACAGCTGCCTTGAGCAATAGCTTTTATTGCACCTTTTTCAAAAGAGGTGAGGTCGTCTGAGATAATATTATTCGTATTGGAAGGATCTATTATGCGTGCGCTCGCGAAATTATCTCTTAGATATGCAAATATCGAAAAAACGTTTGTTGAAAGCTGATTAGTCGGTATGCTGTAAAGCGCATTCAATACAACAAGTTCAAGATAGAAAGAAGAAAAGTCCAATTTGTTGAGATTCCTCCATATTTTAATTGCTCGAATTTCATTTAGTCGCCCTGATCCTGATATCAGATTGATATGTTTTTGAACGTTAGTTTGCGTCCACGTTTGAGATTTATTTTTAAACAAACTATGGTCGTTTGTATTGCCTGGCTGCTTTTTACCTGGTACCAAATCAATCGAAAACCCGGAATACTTTAAGCCGATAGAAACATTTTGTTTGCGAGGTGAGAGGTTTCTCACATCAAGCCATTTATGTAGGCTATCATAGATTTCCTTTAAAGTTTCAGTTGTATCTGACTTAAGGGAAATGAAAAGATCAATATCAGTTGAGCCGCGGATACCGGTATCCTTTGCATAAGAGCCAGAAACAAATATTTCATTAAGCTGCGTACCAGCCCATTCTTGGAGTATAGGCAAAAGTTGTATTGCTGCCTTATAAGCAGGTGTATCATTTCCTGGCCAAATACGATATTTGGAAATTATCTGTAGAATGTATTCGTCACAAGTCACGGTTATCCCCCTTTTGCACCTTATATTAAAAATGCGCCTTGCCTTAAGCTCTCGCCTCAAATGTTCTTCAATATCCAGACCTGGTTATCTTTTTTACCATTGATCCCATAAAAAATCTTGCCTGAAGCATGATAATATCGTATCTTTCTTCCCGGAAGCTCGGCCAAAAGGCGGCTCCGATTCTTCAGGCTGGCCCCAACAGCGTTGCTTCCTTTTTATTATCCTTCCCCTTCTTCTGGCCCTATAACTTCCCAATGCCCTCCTTTGCTCGGTCCTACCAGCCGCAGCAACCCCTGTTTCCTGAGCAACCTGATATTTTTTTTGACTCCTTCAAGGCTCAAACCCGTTGCATGGCTTAGGCCCTCGCGGGTCATATGCTGATCTCTTCTCAGGAGATCAAGAATTTTGAGGTTACTTTTGGGTTACTTTCTGAATTGCCTCCAACAGCGTTGCTTCCTTTTTTTTATCCTTTCGCTTCCTTTTCCACCACTTCCCACCGCCCGCCTTTATCAGGACCGACGCGCCGAATCCTATTGCTATTGTTCAGTTTTCTGATTTGCCAATCGACGCCGTACCGTGTTATACCGAGAATGCCGGCAATTGCGCTCATGCTCATTTCAGGATGTTCCCGGAGGATAGTTAAGATCTTCTCCGTAGTTTTCTCCGTAGTTTTCTCCGTAGTTTTCTCCGTAGTTTTCTCCGTAGTTTTCACCCCAGATTTTACGCCAACTTCGCCCCGTGCATTTTTGCCCGGTGTTCGTGCAAACGTCACCGTGAACCAATGTTCATCCGCCTCGATAACCGGTTCGGGAAGGCCATACTCTTTCATGGTATCGCGGATACGCTTAAGCCCGGACCCGACATTCTCTACAAGGTCCATGCGGTAGAGGATGCCGAAAAGAAGCGGATTGCGCGGAACGCTACGTTTGCCGAGATCGGCAAATTTCAATCCTGCCACCAGCCCGCCGGGATTGTGAATTTCGACCCGGTCGTAAAAAATGTAAATCTGGATGTTGGCGGTGCTACGGTAATCGCGATGGGCAATCGCATTGATGATGACCTCCCGGAGTGCATCTTCCGGCAATTCCAGCTTCTCGGTCCGTTTAATTTTGATTATGTATTCGGTATTGAGGTGCGATTGCAGGTAGAGCAAGGCACTGTTGAAGTTCGAGCGGACATCGCCATCGAAAATTTTCTGGTCCAGAATTTTCGTCTTCGTCGTGCCCTGGAACATCGCACAGGTAATAGTGGCGCTAATCAGATAGCGGCTCGCCTGCTTGCAGAGGAGCAGCGCGCCGGCATTGGTCATGCGGTTATCGGCAATGAGTTTTAGATTGTTCAAGACGTCGAGCGAGTTCAGTTTGGCAGGAATGCCTGCAGAGCGCGCGAACTCGCGATAAAGATTTGCGGAAAGATCGCGGGGAATTGCAAACGCCGGATTCGGCATTGCATCGAAATGAATCAGGCCTTCCCGGAAAAAGAATTCCCGTATCTGGCTTCGGGTCATCTGCTGGCAGGTGGCCCCTTCGCGCAGGTAATACCTGCCGCCCGATGCGTGAGGCCGGTTGTCGCTTTCGGGAATCGTTACGACCAGGACACCGGCTACAGCTTCGATATCGATGTGCAGGGCAGGTTCCAGATTGCGGGCGGTATTCTGAATCTGGGCCTTCGCACGGTTGACCTGTTCGACGCCGATTATTTTTCCGCCGTCATCGACGCCAATAAGGAGCGTACCGCCTAAAGAATTGGCAAATGCTACCATTTCGCGGCCATAGTCCTCGCTTGCCGACCGCTTGAATTCGATGGTCTGGCCCTCGCCCAGGGCAATGAGCTGTTCGAGTTGTTCCCGGGTCATCTCCCTACGCTACCCTCCACTTTATCGTAAAAACTTCATCAACCCTGGTCGTCTGATGCAGCCGGCGTTCGATGTCCCGGATCAAGTCGTCTTTTTTACGGTCGATTTCATCCTGGGCCTCGAAAAGGCTTTTTCGTCGATCGGTTCGCTTCCGTTCAAGCTCTTTGGCCTTTTTATGCAGGGCGACCTTTTCATCGAGGCCGGGAGTTCTTCGAGCCTCTTTCTTTAAGCCGCGTATTTCCTTATCAAGCTCCTTCAGCTCAATTTCCAGCTGGTCCCGCAAATCCTCGGCCCAGGTGTCGATCTTCTCGACTTCCGATTCGAAAAACGCATTATTCCTTTCGGACACCTCGGCAGTTATTGTTGCCGTCCTCTCATGGGTGATAGCCGAAAGACGGGCTGAAGCGGCATCGGCGACCGATACCGGTTCTCCTGCCAGACCATCTACGGAAAAAAGTTTAAGGCAGATATCGGGATCGAGGCTTGATCCGTCTTCGTTTATGCCTGAGAAAATAATCCGTTCCTCATTTTCAATCTGCGCAGCCATCGAAAGTACGCACAGACGAAGCCAGCCGGTTTTTCCCCGGAGGTTATCGATAACGGTGATTTTCCCTTCATATCCGGAATAATCAAAAATAATTTCCCGCGGAGCAAGGCTTCGGGTTTTTGCCGTTGCGAGCAAGTGCTCGGCAAGCGGATGATTCAGGCGGTAGTGGTGTTCCCCATCGACCTCTTCCTGGGTTATAAGCCGGTAAATACCGGGAACCGCAGTACCTGCCGGCATGCCACGGGGAAGGCTATGCAGGGTGAACCGGTAGCCAGGGTGAAATTCAGCGCAACCGCCAAGCTCCGCCCTGGTAAGCCGCCAAAGCCACTCTTCGGCAATGGAGCGCTGATTCCGGATTTCGGTATCGTGCAGCTTTAATTTTCTCTGGACGTCTTCGTCAAAGTTTTCAAAAAGTTTGCTTCGGGCATCGGCCAGCCGGACCCGAATCGTTTCATCGAGATCGGCCTGGAGGCAATCGAACGCTTCGTTGATCTGATCGATGGTTCGGCAAGTCTGATAGATGGCGTGAATGCGCTTTTCAAAATCGACCCCGGATTCCAATGCACCGAGAATTTCATCGGAGGTTCCGAACACCCCTTCGAAGAGCTTGAGTTTTTCGGAGAGAAGTTCGAATACCCGCTGATCTGCGGCATTGCGGCGGTTAATGAAGTTGATAACGACGACATCGAACTCCTGCCCGTACCGATGGCAGCGTCCGATACGCTGCTCGATGCGTTGAGGATTCCAAGGCAGGTCATAATTGACCACAAGGCTGCAGAACTGGAAGTTAAGGCCTTCCGCACCCGATTCCGTGGCAATCATGATCGAGGCCCGCTCCTGGAATTCTTCCACGAGTGCGGAACGGACATCGGCACTTTTGCGGCCGGATACAATTTCCTGGTCGCCTTCGTGGCATTTCAGCCAATCGCGGTAAATTCTCAGGGTGTCAGGATCATTGTTGACGCCGTTAAGAAGTACGAGCTGGCCGTCATAGCCGTTCTTCTTCAGCAAATCGCAGAGGTAGCGCTGGGTACGCCGTGATTCGGTGAAGATCAGCGCTTTTCTGCGCGCCGAAAGCTCCGCAAGCTTGATAAACCCCTTTTCCAGTGCGGTGAGAAGCGCCTCGCCTTTTGCATTGGTAACGATCCGGGCGGCGAGGTCCTGGTAGCTTCGCAGTTCTGCAATTTCAGATTGCAGGGCATCTTTCAGCGGTTCGGCAGCCCGCTCCTCTCTTTCTCCCGGGGATGGATAAGCCTCGGTTTCGCTTTCGCTCCACTCTTCCTGTACTTCGCTGCCGGATTCGTAATCAGGGGCTATCTGGTCGACCGTAGTAGTACCATCGGTTTTTCCTATTTCATGCAGATCGCTTTCAAGCCTTGCCGCCATTCCGCCAATGGTATCGGCGATGGCGAACGATGAAGAGGCGAGAATTTTACGCAGGACAAGCGTAATGAGGCTGCGCTGACTTTTCGGGAGCGCCAGAGAATCCGGGCGCTGGAGGTATTCTGAAACCAGCTCATAGAGGCGGATTTCATCGTCGGTCGGCGTAAAATCCTGGGTTATCGAAATTCGCTGGGTATAAGAGACATATTCGCGCACCTGGCGGCGGAGGGTACGCTGGCAAACGGGTTCTATCCTCCTTCGCAAGCCCCTGAAATCATCTTCTGAAAAGGCAGAAGCCTTCTGGGCAAACTGAATGCGGAAAGAGTCGGCATTGCCGAAGACATGAGGATCGATAAAGCTGACAAGACCCCACAATTCCATGAGGGAATTCTGGAGCGGTGTTGCCGTCAGGAGAACCTTCGGCCGGTTGAACACCGCATCATGGATGGCCTTGGCAATTTTGCTGTCGCGGCGGTAGATATTGCGCAGCCGGTGGGCTTCATCGATGACCACAAGGTCCCAGGCGACGGTTTTTAAAAATTCTATGCGGCTGCGGGCAAACTGATAAGAGCAGATTACGACGGTATTGCTTTGTTCAAAGGGATTGCCGTTCCCGGCTTCCTGCAACTGGCGGAAGTTCTGACTTTCGAGAAGAATGGAGTCGATATAGAATTTGCGCGCCAATTCCAGCATCCACTGTTGCCGAATGGATGCCGGGGCAATGCAGAGTATGCGGCGTTTGTGTTCGGCCCATAGCTGGCTCATGATAAGGCCGGCCTCAATAGTCTTGCCCAGGCCGACTTCATCGGCCAGAATCGCGCCGCGTGAGAGCGGCGACCTGAAGGCAAAGAGCGCGGCGTCGATCTGGTGGGGGTTGAGTTTGACCGAGGCGCTGAGGATCGAGGCGTTAAGTTTTTCACGCTCGCTCGATGAGCATTTGCGAGTCAGTTCGCAGGCGAAATATTGGGAGTGATACGGTGTCACCGTTTTTCCGGGTTGAGGGTTTCTTCAGCTTGGATCGGAAAGGTCTTTAATATAATAAAAACATTGGAATAGATGTAACCAGGCCGGAAGAGACGCAGCGCGCTGCCTCTCTACAGAATCCATCCTTCAAAATCATGAAGATCGACAGCCCCCGGGTCGAAGACCCGGGCCACACGGGTTTAAAAAGTAGCAAGTTGCAAGTTACAAGTTAAAAGTGAAAACTATAAGCTAAAAAATGGCTTTTCCCGGTGTTTTCTACCCTGAAAGAGGGCGTTGCGGGAGGGGTAGGGAAAGTAGCAAGTTACAAGTAGCAAGTATCAAGTTATAAATGAACAATAAAAAGCAAGGTTGTCTTTCCCGATTGTTTCTACCATAGAAGATGGCGTTGCGGAAGGGGTGTGTCGGAGACGCGGCTTTGCGCGGCTCCGACCAGGGGGAACCATTTTTAAATGGTTCCCCCACCAGGAGCATTTGATGTAAGTTCGGTTCCTCCACCAGAGGCAGTACCCTCGAAATTATATTATCATCTTAAAATTGTCATTAAAACCCATCTAAATTCAGTACCCAAACCCCGGCGAAAGAGCATAAAATAATGGCGAATTCCACGAATGGCCGGCAGCGCCACATCCTGCAGAGAATTGCACGGCGGGCGATGGTCGAAAGAGGACTTTTTCCTGATTTTTCACCCCAGGCGATTGCGGAACTCAATGAAATCCGTGAGATGGAGGCACTTCCGGGCGATTCCCTCCGCGACCTCAGGACCTGGTGCTGGTGCTCGATCGACAACGACGATTCCTGCGACCTTGACCAGCTGACCGTTGCCCGGGAGGGCCCCGGCGGGATGGTAAAGGTCCTGGTGGCAATCGCGGACGTGGATTCGCTGGTAAAGAAGCGGTCCGCGATCGACGGCCATGCCCGGCACAACACCACCTCGGTCTATACCGCCGCCCAGGTATTTTCGATGCTGCCGGAAAAGCTCTCGACCGATCTTACCTCCCTCAATTTTGAGGCCGACCGGCGCGCCATGGTGATCGAAATGGATTTTGCCGCCGACGGATCGCTTGAGGATTCCGACATTTACCGAGCCGTCGTCCGCAACCGGGCAAAGCTTGCGTATACCGGCGTGGCCGGGTGGCTTGAAGGCACCGGACCGATGCCGCAGGCGATAGCCGAGGTCGACGGCCTGGCCGAGAACCTCCGGCTCCAGGACCGCATAGCCCAAAAGCTGAAATCCCTGCGGCACGTCAACGGTGCTCTCGATCTTGAAACGCTGGAGGGCCGCCCGGTTTTTGAGGGAGACCAGCTGGCAGGCATAGAGCCCCAGCGCGGAAACAGGGCTACCTATATCATTGAAGATTTCATGATCGCGGCGAACGGCGTTACCGCAAGGTTTCTCGCATCCAGAAAACTGCCGTCGATCCGGCGGGTTGTCCGCACGCCGAAACGCTGGGAGCGAATCGTTGAGCTCGCTTCGCAGCACGGTTTCCTGCTCCCGGCAACCCCCGATTCAAAGGCCCTGGACCGGTTCCTCCTCGATGCCCGGGCTGCCGACCCCCTGCGGTTTCCCGACCTTTCCCTGAGCGTTATCAAGCTTCTCGGGCCCGGTGAATACGTGCTGGAGCTCCCCGAAGGGAGTTCGGGCGGGCATTTCGGGCTTGCCGTCAAGGATTATGCGCACTCGACGGCACCCAACCGCCGCTTCCCGGACCTCATCACGCAGCGGCTGCTCAAAGCGGCAATCACCGGACTCCCCCAGCCCTATACAACCGACGAACTCGGGGGACTCGCGCAGCACTGCACCGACATGGAGAATGCGGTGAAGAAGATCGAGCGTCAGGTGGCGAAATCGGCAGCCGCGATGCTCCTGGAGTCAAGAATCGGCGAAAAATTCGATGCTATCGTCACCGGCGCAGCGGCAAAGGGAACGTGGGTTCGCATTACCGCCCCCCCGGTGGAGGGCAGGCTTATCAATGGTTTTGCCGGGCTGGATGTGGGCCAGCGCCTCCGCGTCAAGCTGGTCGGCACGGATGTGGACAGGGGATTCATCGATTTTGAGGGGCTCCAGGGAGGCTTTGGAGCGCATTCGCTGCGGTAGCCGCCGGCGGCTCTATTTCCTGAGCGCGGCCAGCTTTCCGAAAAGCTCGGTCTCTCTGGCGGTGAGATGTTCGGGAAGCTGGACCTGTACCGTGACGAACATGTCGCCGAAGGCGTTTTTCCCTTCGGCAAGGGGCATCCCGAGCCCGTGCAGCCTGAGGACCTTGTGATTCGGCGTATTCTTCGGAATATCGACCTTCACCGCACCCTTCAGGGTCTTGACCAGTGCCTTTCCGCCAAGCAGGGCTGCGTAGAGGTCGACGGGGAGGTCGCAATGGAGATCGTTGCCCTTCCGGTGAAATCGCGGATGCGGCGCAATCTTGATCGTCAGGTAGAGGTCCCCATTCGCACCGCCGCGTATTCCCGGACTCCCCTTCCCCGCAATCCGCAGTACCTGCTCGTCGGCGATCCCGGGCGGAATTGCCACTTTGATCTTCTGGCCATCGAGCTGAATCAGTCGTGTTGAACCGTGGTAGGCCTCTTCGAGAGTGATCGTTGTTTCGGCGCTCAGGTCCTCGCCCTGCGAGGCCGCGCGCCTGCCCGCCCGACCGCTGCGGCGTCCGAAGAGCAGCTCGAACAGGTCGATGTCCTCGCCGCCGGCAAAGGTCGACTCGTACGTATCTTCGTGCGTCCCCTGCCGCTCGGCGCCGTCGGAAGCCGCATATTTCGACCAGTCAAAGCCACCGGGCTTCGCCCCGGCCTCCTCGTACCGCTTCAGGTCTTCGCCGAACTGATCGTACTTCTTCCGTTTTTCAGGATCGCTGAGAATCTGGTTGGCGTCGTTTATTTCCAGGAACTTCTCGTTGGCGGCCTTGTCTCCCCGCGTCTTGTCGGGGTGGTATTTGATGGCCAGTTTGCGATAGGCCAACTTTATCTCGTCAATAGTTGCGGCAGGAGAAACGCCCAGTATTTTGTAGTAGTCTTTGTAGTTCATGTCCCGGTTCCGAGCTTGAGAAGACGGCTGACCGACCTGGCGATCATGATCTCCTCGTCGGTGCGAATAACCCGCACGCAAACGCGGCCGCCATCCTCCGCAATAACGCCCGCATTCGCCGCATTCCGCCTGTCGTCGACCGCGATGCCGAGAAACCCCAGCCCGTCGCAGATGCGCGCGCGCACGGGCGGCGCGTTTTCGCCGATGCCGCCCGCAAAGACGAGCGTATCCAGCCCGCCGAGCGCGGCTGCGAAGGCGCCGATCCATTTCCTGACCTGGTAGCAGAACAGCGCCACCGCCTCGGCAGCGCGGATGTCCCGTGATTCACTCTCAAGTAAATCCCGCATGTCGGAACTGGTCTCGGATACCCCGAGGAGCCCGGAGTGGAAGTTGACCATCTCATTGAAATTCTTTACATCGAGCCCCTCGGTGCGCGCCAGGTACCAGAGCAGCCCGGGGTCGAGATCGCCCGACCGCGTGCTCATCGGTATCCCGGCCGTGGGGGTGAAACTCATGCTGGTATCGACGGACTTGCCTTCATGCACCGCCGCAAGGCTCGCGCCGTTGCCGAGGTGGGCCAGGATGATGCGGCCCTGCGCAGCTTGCGATCCGGCAATGCGGGCGAGCTCTTCCATGAGGTACGCATACGACAAGCCGTGAAACCCGTACCGCCGCACTCCTCCGGCCTCGTAGCGGCGCGGGATGGGCAGCTGCCGGGCGACGCGCGGCAGGTCGTGGTGAAACGCCGTGTCGAAGCAGGCCACCTGGGGAAGGCCGGGAAACCGGCGGTGCAGCGCCTCGGTCAGGAGGATCTCCTCGGGCAGGTGCTCGGGGTCGAACGGGCTCAGGCGCCGCAACTCCTCGACCATTTCCGCGGTAACGAGCTCCGGCATGCTGTACTTCGGCCCGCCGTGCACCACGCGATGCCCTATGGCGCTCAGTGCCTCATGCCCGCTGCGTTTTTCGATCCAATCGGTCAACAGGGCAACCGCCGCCAGGTGATCCGGCGCGTCAACCTCCCGGGAAAAATTGTCTTCCGGAAGCGCTCCCTTCACCCGGAAGCATGGCCCCGTCAGTCCTATCCGTTCAATGCCGCCCGCAAGGATCCGCCGGAGCGGGCTTTCGACCGCGAACAGGGCAAATTTGATGCTTGACGAACCGCCGTTAATGGTAAGGATGGTCTTGCCGTTTGCCATGTACGCGTTTCCTTATTTGCGATGCGAAACTTCGGCCAGAACCGCGAGCAGCTTGTCGTAGGGCTTATTGAATTTCTCCACGCCCTCGTCCTCGAGCTGCCGGGTAACATCGTCGATATCGATCCCGGCATCCGACAGCCGCTCCATGGTCGCTTCCGCACTTCCGACCTCACGCTCGAGCCGGGCTTCCGGCTCGCCGTGGTCGCGGTACGCGTCGAGGGTTTCGACCGGCACCGTATTCACCGTATCGGGCCCGATGAGCTCCTCTACATATTTAACATCGCTGTACCCCGGGTTCTTGGTGCCGGTGCTGGCCCAGAGCAGGCGCTGGTGCTGCGCTCCCCGTGCGGCCAGGCTTTTAAACCGCGGGCTCCCGAAGAGCTCCTTAAAAATCTGGTAGGCTTTTTTGGCGCTTGCAATGGCCGTCTGGCCGAGTACCTGCCAGGCGAGGTCGGCCTTGTCGCCCCCCGCGGCGATAATTTTTTCCAGTTGCGGGTCCACGAGGGTATCGATCCGGCTCAGGAAGAAGCTGGCTACCGAGGCAACCGATTGTACGCTATTACCTTGTGCCAGCCGTGCCTCGATCCCGGCGATAAAGCTCTCCGCCACCTCGCGGTAGCGGGGCAGCCCGAAGAGCAGGGTAACATTGATGCTGATTCCCTCGGTAATAAGCTGCCTGATGGCCGGAAGACCCTCGGCCGTACCCGGGACCTTGATGAAGACATTGGGCCGGTTGAGGGCCGCCCACAACCGGCGCGCCTCCCCTATTGTACCAATTGTGTCATGCGCAAGGTGGGGATTTACCTCGAGGCTGACATAGCCGTCTTTGCCGCCCGTTGCATCGTAAACCGTCCGGAACTCGTCGGCGGCCATCTGCACATCGTGAATGCTTATTGCATCGTAAATTGCCGGTGCATCCTTCCCTCCAAGCGCCAGGGAGCGGATTTCATCATCGTAATCATGGCTTTCGACAATCGCCTTTTCAAAGATTGCCGGATTCGAGGTCATTCCGCACAAACCGTCGTTATCGATGAGCTTGCGAAGCTCGCCTCCGGTGATGAGGTCGCGCCGGATGTAGTCGAGCCAGATCGACTGGCCGAAGGTGCTCAATTGCCGGAGCGGGTTTTTTTCCATGGGATACCTTCCTTTCGCTCAATTTCGTCAGAGCCCTTGTGCAATTCCGGATTTCCGGATAAATCATCCCTGTATTATAGGTAATTCCTGATAGCGGAAGCAAATGCCCGCAGCGGTTTCCCGGCCTTCATGTGAGCGGCCAGAAGCGTAAGCGCTGGTTTGACATGGAGAAAAAAGGTCCTGTACGCCGGGCAGAGGCGGTTGAGCCCGGGCTCCCCATCCGGCGTAGTTTCCAGGCGGTCTTTGGGGCAGCCGCCGTTGCAGAAAGCCAGCACCGGACACTCCCTGCAGAAGCGGGGCAGCCGGTCTTGCTTGTCTCGCCCGAACCTGAGCATGGCAGGATCGGCCGCCAGATCGCGCAGTTCCCGCTCCCGGATGTTTCCGATGCGGTGCTCCGGATCGACGAAATGGTCGCACGCGTAAAAGCTGCCGTCGTGTTCAAGGGCTGCCGCCTCGCCGCAGGTCTCCCGGTGAACGCACAGGGCGTGGGGCACGCCGTAAATCGGACGCAGCGCCTCATCGAAAGCCTGCACGACCATCCGGCCCACATCCGCGGCTATCCAGCGGTCGAAGATGCGGCACAGGAAACGCCCGATCGCCGCAGGGTCGGCCGAAGCCGGACCGGCGGAGACAAGCGGCAGGAACTGGCAAAAGGTTACGCCAAGCTCCCGGAAATAATCGTACACCCGGTCGGGTTCGGCCGCATTTACCGAATGGAGAACGCAGAGTACGGTGCAGAATACCCCGTGCTCCTTTAAAAGTTTGAAGGCACTCACTACCGGTGCATGGGTGGGTTTTCCATCCGCAGTTTTCCTGAAGCAATCGTGGAACTCCGCAGGCCCGTCGAGGCTCAGGCCCACCGTAAATTGCTCATCGGCAAGGAAGCCGGCCCAGGCGCCATCGATCAAGAGGCCGTTGGTCTGGAGGCCGTTGGAGACGGTGCGGCCCGCGGGCCGGTATTTGCGCTGCAGCCGCACGACGCTGCGGAAAAAATCGATGCCCGCGAGCGTCGGCTCGCCGCCGTGCCATTCGAAATGGGTAACCGGGCCGCGGGATGCTTCGAGCCGCCCTGCGATGTACCGTTCCAGTAGCGGCTCGGCCATGAGCATCGGGCCGGAGGAAAAAGGCTCGCCTTGTCAGCGTAGTAGCAGTATTCGCAGCGCAGGTTGCACCGGGGACCGGCAGGCTTGGCCATGACCAGCTTTGCGGACATGGTGTATGAGCGGGCGGACTGGGACTTGAAGTCTGCGTCGATTGAGGACGCGCTGAAGGCGGCCGTTACCAGAACAAGCCATGCGGTGGACGCGACCGACCCAAACCTGAAGCCATTTATTGCGCGCGGAGGCAAACTGATTCTCTACCACGGATGGGATGATCCTGCGATCTCAGCACTGAACACGGTCGAGTATTACGAGGCGATGCGCGCGGCGACAGGACAAAAACTGGCGGACTCGTCGGTGCGGCTGTTCATGGTTCCGGGAATGCAGCACTGCGGCGGTGGCCCGGGCGTGACAGACATCAGCCAATATGGTTTGCCGGTGGGCTCCTTGCCGGACGATGCGGACCACGATGTGTACCTGGCGATGGAAACCTGGGTGGAAAAGGGCGCAGCCCCGCAACGCCTGATTGCGGCGAAGTATCAGGAGAAAGCGGATCAGCAGCAGTTGGTGATGACGCGGCCGCTGTGCGCTTATCCCAAGGCGGCGCGATACAAGGGAACGGGCGATACCAACGACGCCTAAACTTTACTTGCGCCATCGCGACGAAGCGACACCTGCTATTGTTTTGGCGGTGTATTGGGCGGATTGGTGGTCTTGGGAGGCGTGATTGCTGTTGAAGATGATTTTGCTGGTTGAGCCGAACTGCTTGTAATCGGAGTACTTGACGGTATCGCGGATGTGTACGTTGTTG
>CAWDOZ010000125.1:0-22695 GCA_963803935.1 uncultured Fibrobacterota bacterium
GTAGGAATCTTAGTTAATACCAAACGCCGTTTTACTAAATACAGCCTCAAGGATCTTCTTATACTGCTCTCTCCAGGTACTGGATTTCAGCTTGATGACGAAATCCTTCTTAACCGTGGTCCTGCCATAGGCAACCGGCCGGTCCTGCTTGTAATCCCAGATGAGAAACATGACTTCGGAGTTGAGCGAGGGGGGACTTCCCCCCAGAAAGGCTCCTCCGGGAAAGGGAATGCCGGTCCTGCCTTCGTCGCGGGAAAAGGTCAGCTGGTTGAATATCAAGCCGATATCGACATTCTTGCCGATACATGCTGCCGAAGGGAGATAAAATTTCAGCGGAAGGCTGTCCTTTCCGGCGTCGAACTGCAGGGCCATGAAACACCCCGAATCGGCCAGGTCCTTGATCGAATCGACCGGGAACGACACCGTATCGGGCCGGATCCCCTCAAGGTGGAGCGAGAGCTCTTCCACCATCGCCTGGTAGCAGCTGTCCCGGATGATCTCCCCGCATGCCCGGCGGTCTTCCGGGAAGTCCTTTCGTACGTCAAGGGTATCGTAAAGCGAAATGAGGTCATGCGGCAGCGGCAGCAGGGTAAGCGAGCGGTCCCTGCAGGAGGCTCCTGAATAACCCGGATTGACGACGATAAATGAGGTGGATGAACAGCCGATCATACCGAGAAGACAGCATACCGCTACGAGAAATCGCATCGTGGCTCCGAGGGTGCGGTGAGAGGAGGTACCGGCAAGTGGTCCCCTTGGGTAAATTAGTTCCCGACTGCGGGAATTGCAAATTGACCGAAATCAAGGGCTGAAGGTGGAGATGATCAGCTGCGCGACCGGATGTTGATCCGTTCGATCAGGCGTTTGAGCTTCTTCTGCGGGAAATACCAGACCGGCTCGCCCAGCCCCGCCGCGATCTTCCCGCCGGGAAATGCGATGCAGCAGACCGACGCCTTTTCCAGGGCGATTTTTTTCGCGGCGCCGGCATGGAGCAGGGCAGCCGCCAGTGCATCGAGGTGGGGCTGGTGACCGACGCAGAGGAGCGAGGCGGCGCCGGACTCTGCCAGAAAACGCACCGTATCGCCGGGAGCGGCGCCCGGGAGCAGCGTTTCCGTCACGATCGTCTGCGCCTGGAAGCCGAGCTCCTTCCTGAGACGGTCGGCTGTGGCAAGGGCCCGCATGAGCGCGCTTGCATAAACGATTGCCGGCCGGCAGTCCATGATCGCCAGCGCCTTACCAAGGACGGTCGCCTCCGCGACGCCACCCTTTGTCAATTGTCGCTCAGGGTCGGGGAGGGTGTCCGCGGCGGTGGCATGGCGTGCGAGATAAACCAGCGGGACGCTTCCGGTCCCCTCCCGCCAGAGGACCTGTGCGGCTTCGGCTGTTTTGCCGGACCGGAGCACGCCGACCGCACGGCGCAAGGCGGCGCGTTGCCGTTTCTTTTCCGCTTCGAGAGGCGGTATCAGTTGCTGCGCCCATGCAGCCTGCCCGAGGCGTGCCTTGCTGCAGTCGACATCGTGCATTTCACCGAGTGCGTCGGACAGTTCCTTGAACAGGGCGGCAAAGAATGCCGGACCGCTGCCCGCGGCGCCTATGGGGAGCGGACCGAAAAATTCCGCCCGGTAGCGGGCGGCGCGGCACTGCTTACGGAGCGCATGAATCTTTTCGGGCTCCGAATCCCTGGTAATCTCCCGCCCGGCCACAATGGCCCAGTAGTCCGACGCAAGCTTCCGGGCGGCAAAGGGGCAGAGCGCCCCGGCCATGGCGGGCACGATCCGGGTCCGGGGAATACGGGCCATCGCCCTGACAAGGGAGCGGATAGGTCCGCCCTCGATAATGCCGGCGAGTTTCTTGATGCCCGCCCGGCGCAGCCGCTCCTGCGATGCGGCGTACCGGGCGAACGCCCGATCCGTTTCAAAGGCAGCCGACTGCTTTGCAAGGAACGACTGCCAGACGTCCAGGTCGCGCAGCGGGCTCAAGGCCCGGCAGAGCGCCCGCAGGCGGACATCGAGGGCGTACAGGCCGGGCGCGTCGATATACGGACGAAAAACCCCGATGACCGCCCGGTACCGCCTCACCGCGAGTCGTGCCTCGTGGAGCGGCTCTTCGCTTGCGCCTTCGAGCATGCCGGCGCGCTCTGCGGTGAACAGGCGGCAGTGCAGCAGGAGCAGCTTGCGGGCAGCGTCGGATATGGTATCCCCGGGGAGCAGGATTCCGGCAAAGCGCTCGAGGGTAAAGGAGGGGCGGAACTCTTCGAGCACGATTGCCCGTTTGAACACCCGGCGCCACAGATCGGCCTTCCCGGCGGCCTTCGCGATATTGCCGGAAAAGCCCGGGCTCGCAACCTCGCAGACCACACGGGTTGCCTCCACGCGGACCGAGCGGATAGAGGCATTCTGGCAATGGCTGCAATCGAGCCCGTCGGCGATGCGGAGGACTGCGCCTATCGTTTTCGCCGGAACCGAAGATGCCGCGCGTCCGAAAACCGGGTCGCTGAAGGTGGCCTTCAGGTCCTTGCGGTGGAGCAGCACCGCCGCGGCAACGATTTTCACCTGATCGTCTGTAAATGTCGCGATGCCGCTGCGCGCGATGAGCCGCGCGCTCTCCGCCTGGTGATCGTCGGGCCGGCGGTCGTAGCCGATGTCGTGAAGGAGCGCGGCGGCGTCAAGGAGCGGTCGAAGCTCTTCGGGAAGGCTAAGCGGCACCGCGACGGCATCCCAGAGCGTGCACGCCAGGGCTGCAACGTGGTGCGAATGGGCGTCCTCGTTGCGGTACTTTCTGCAAAGCTCTTCGATGGAGGGTTTTCCGGGCATGGGCTGAGGTCTTCCGGTACTCATTGCCTGCAGGTTCTTGATTGTGAAGCGACGGTCAGGGGCAGGCACCCTATTTCGTCGTCTTTTTCTTCCTCTTCGGCTTGTGCGTTTCGAAAAGCGTCGGCTTCAGCCGTTTCGCGCGCTCCGCCGCAGCGCGATTCTCCTCATGGAGCGCGGCCTGACAGTCGAAAGCGCCCTTCGCGATGCCGTGCGCCCGGAGTTGCCAGGCGCCCCTGGGGTCAAGTGCCCAGGCCCCGGTCGTGCATTTGAAGCAGACGTCGAGAATGTGGAGCAGCCGGGTGCGGCACTCCGCATCGTCCACCGGCACCATGAGCTCGACCCTTTTGTCAAGGTTGCGCTGCATCCAGTCGGCCGTGCAGATGAATACCTTCTCCTTGCCGCCGTTCCATACATGCAGGATCCTGGCGTGTTCGAGGTAGCGCCCGACGATGCTGTGCACTTCGATGGTATCGCTCAATCCCGGAACCCCGGGTTTGAGGCAGCAGATGCCGCGCACGTTCAGGCGGATCCTGACGCCGGCCTGTGAAGCCCGGTAGAGCGCCTCGATGATGCCGGGATCGGTCAGCGAATTCATCTTTGCCCGGATGAGTGCCGGCTGGCCCTGGCGGCTTCGCTCGGTTTCGGCCTCGATGAGCGAGAGGATACGTTCGCGCAGGCCGAGAGGCGCCGCTTCGATCAGGCGGTAGGGGAGGGGCTGCGAATTGCCGCTTATCGAGTTGAAAAATGCCGACGCGTCGGAGCAGAGCTCTTCACGGGCGGTAAGGTACGATACGTCGCTGTAAATTTTCGCGGTGATTTCATTGTAGTTGCCGGTGCCGAAGTGCGCATACCGGGCGAGGCCGCGCTCCTCCCGGCGGAACACGAGGCAGACCTTCGCGTGGGTTTTCAGGTTCTTTATTCCGTAAATCACCTGCACCCCGGCGTCTTCGAGCTCCTGCGCCCATTCGATGTTGCGTTCCTCGTCGAACCGCGCCTTGAGCTCCACGATGGCGCTCACGTATTTACCGGCGCGCGCCGCCCCGGCGAGAGCCTCAACGATGGGGCTGTTGCGGCTTGTCCGGTAGAGAATCTGCTTTATGGCAACCACCCGGTCGTCGCGCGATGCCTCGCGGATGAACCGCACCACCGGGTCGAACCCGTCGTAGGGGTGGTAGAGGAGGATGTCCCTGGTCCGGAGAATGTCGAACATCGGCTGGTCGGTGTCGAGCAGCGGCATCACCCGCGGGGTCCAGGGCTTGTACCTGAGACGCTCGTAATCGGCGATTTCGGCGAGGCGCATGAAGGCGGAAAGGTCGAGGGGTCCTGCCAGGCGGTAGATGCCGTATACCGGCGGACCGAGGAGGGGGCGCAGCGCATCGAGCAGGATGTCCGGCGCGCCCGCATCGATTTCGAGCCGCACGCAGTCGCTCCGCTTGCGGGCGCCGATCACCGCCTCCATCTCGGCGAGGAGATCGGACGCGCCGTCCTCGTGTACCGCAAGGTCGGCATTCCGGATGATGCGGAACGGGGCACAGGCCAGAACGGTCTCGCCGGGAAAGAAGCGGTCGATGAAGAAGCAGGCGAGGTCTTCCAGGAGCATGAAGGAGTAGCCCCCGGCCGAGGGCAGGGAGAGAAACCTTCCCATCGCTTTACCTATGGGAATGACCGCAAGCCGGTACGGCAATTTTTTCGCGCCCGGTTTCTTTGCCGGGGGGAGCGGCTCGCGGCCCTGCAGGAGCACGGCGCAGTAGGGCATGCGGTTGATGAGGAGCGGCACGGCGTCACCCTCGCCGATGGCCATGGGCGAGAGCACGGACACGATTTCGCCCATGAAAAGCTGCTCGGCATAGCGCGCCTGGTCGTCGGAAAGTTCCTTGCCCGACAACCGCCGGATGCCCTCCTCCGACAGCAGGCTGAGGAGCTCGCCCAGGCAGCGGTACTGGTCGATCGCCATGCGGCCCGCGCGGAGCTCGATGGCGGCAAGCTGTTCGGTGGGCGACATCCCGGCCGGGTCGCATTTGGTAACACCTTCGCGGCGCATGGCCTGCAGGCCGCCGACGCGCACCATGAAAAACTCGTCGAGGTTCGAGCCGGTTATGGCGAGGAACTTGAGCCGTTCGAGGAGCGGAATCGTCGCGTCCTGCGCGCACTGCAGCACCCGGTCGTTGAAATCGAGCCAGCTCAGTTCGCGGTTCAAAAAGCGCAATGCCCCGGCTGCGCCGGTGCGCTTACGGCGTACTTCAGGCGTTTTCTTTTTTTCAAGAACCACACTCCTCCCGTAGACCTCTTCGAACATGTCCCCTTTACTCGCCACCCCGAGCTGCTCGATGCTCAGGTCCTCCACGTTTTTGACGACTATGACGAACCGGCCCTTCTCCCGCCGGCAATCCACTACCGCGATACGCTGGCTGTGCGACCGGTCGAGGGCGTCGGCCACGCGGAGAATCGCCGCGAGTTTCGCGACGGCAAGGCGGTCCTCCCGCGAGAGCGCCGCGTACTCCGGGTGCACCGCCCGCGGCGTTGCCCGCCGGTGGTAGCGGGCGACAAGCGCCACGAGCATGATATCGGAGCGGCTCAGGCCGAAGAGGTCGCTGTTCTGGATGAGATACATCGAATGTTTGTGGTGGCTCCGGGCGGAGAGGTACATACCGGTATCGTGCAGGATCGCCGCCACCGAAAGCAGCACGCCGTACCAGGGCGAAAGTCGGTGCTCCTCCGCAAGCCGCGTAAACAATATGCCGCAGAGCCGCTCCACATAGGCCGCGTGCGCTTCGTCGGCGCGGTACTTCTTCGCGATCTCCCATGCCGACGAGTGAATCTGGAACCGGAAGTCCTCATCCGACGGTTCGCTCTTCGACATTTCGAGGAGCGCGCCGTGCTGCATGGAGATGCCCGAGGCGATGAGGCTCTTGACCCCGAGGGCACGGCAGAAGCGGACAAAGAAGAGGAGGTTCGGGGCGAGGGTCTCGGCCTCGGGGTACGACAACCGGTACCGCCGGACGCAATCGTTGACCGAGAGCGACAGCACCTCTTCGGTGAATTTTTCGAGCAGCCCGAGTTCGATCCGGGTGGGTTTAAGCTCGTCGAACTCCGGCAAAAGCCGGCTTGCGGCAAAGCGGATATCGCCCCCGAGTGCGATCAGGTGGCGGGGGGCTGCCGCCGGTATGCCGTGAAGCGCCTGGTCGAGGGTGCGCCGAATCTCGCTCTCCATGAGCGTTCGCTGGCCCCTGGTCGCCGCATTGAATTTTTCGAGCATCTCCCGGAGCCGGAGCGACCCGAGGCGGTACGACTGGGCTAGGACGATGCCGCCCTTCTGGAGCACCAGGAGCTCGGTGCTCCCGCCCCCCATGTCGCACAGGAGCAGTTGCCCCCGCTTCATTGCGGGATCGTTGCCGAGGATGGTATGCGCACTCCGGTAGGTCAGCCTGACCACGTCGCGGTCGTCGAGAATCTCCACGGTGAAGCCGGTGGCGATGTACACCCGGTCGATGAACGCCTCGCGGTTGGTCGCCTCGCGGACCGCGGTGGTGGCGACGGCCCGTATGGCCTCGTCCTGCTTGATGCCGAACTCTTCGAGCACCCGGCGGAACTTCTGCAGGCCGCCGACGCACTCCTCGATCGAGGCCTTTTCGATGAACCCCTTGGTAAAGGTATCCTTACCCAGGCTCAGTGCCTGCTGCAGGTATTCGAGCGGACGCACGCTGCCGTCCGCATCGATCTGGGCAATGGTCATGCGCAGGGAGGTGGTGCCGATGTCGATGAGCGCGACGAGGTGCTGGGGGTTGGAAGCCGGCATGAGTCTTTCACCTGACAGGGTTGGCTGGTTAGGTTCTCATAGTATTATAATATAGATGCATAAGTATATATAGCGGATGTGAGGATTGTGTGAGGATTTGGTTAGGGCGAATAGTACTATCGGGTCTCAGGTAGAATACATAAATAAAACCCATAAAGAAACGGATCGTGTGGCCCGGGTCTATGACCCGGGTATTTTTCAATTTGCATGGCTTTGACCTCACCCCGGCCCAGGGCGGCCGGACCTCTCCCACAAGGAGAGGTCTGATAAAAGCATAATAAATCCAAACCATTCGGCAGGCGCCTTCCACCTCCCGCAATGACCTCTTTTAAGGAAAAAAACACCGGGAAAACCTATTCATTAATGCCGTTTTTTTTCCCCTCTGTGCCTTCTTTCTGCCTTCCCCCATGCCTTCTTCCTGCTATTTTCGCACCTGCCAACAATCAAACTCCTTTACTTTTATTTTTCGGTAAACTCGATTTTCCGGGGATTTTGACCCACAGGGAACAGAGAGTGTGCCAAAACTCCAAGACTTTGCAAAACAAGGAAATAGAACGAATTTTCCGGCGTTTTTGTAAATTCAGAGTGCCGAAACTTCGATAGTAAAGAATTCAGGGTACCCGATGATTGATAGATAAAAGCATTGTGAGCATGATTTGAGAGAGATTTTGAAGGATAACTCAAATAATTACAGAGGCTTGAAGAGCCGGGGAGCACTTCACCCGGGTGAATCAGGAGATATTTGCAAGGGGTAGTAAATGAGAGGAACATGGGAAAATCCTTGAAAAATGAGTGCCTTTTGAACGGCAGGTGACGGAACGCAATCAAACTTTTGAGAGGGTGCTACCCTCTCCGGGCATACAGCGGTTTGATTGAGCTCGAATACTCACTGACCTCAGGCCGCGCCTCTTATCTGCCGTACCTCACTCCAGGGATAATTTCCTGAAGCGAGAGGGAACCACGGGGCCCCGATGCTCACCGCCGTATGCCTGCTACCCATAATATAGCACAAAATAAGATAAAAAGCAAGTATAAAATACAATACATAACTACATAATACGTAATGGATTGATTTTTATGGAGAAAAAAGTTAAAAAGAAGGCCTCAGAAATCAGGCCTCAGGCTTCAGGAAACAATATTAAAGATTTTATTATTAGAAGGTAAATCCGATGAAGATAATGCCTATTAATCTTCCACCATTATCTCATGCGCAGGAATTTTCTTTACCTTGCTCTCTCCCGCACGACGATTGACCTGCCGGCCTTTTTATAATCGAGCAGAGCTTTTTTCGCGCCTGCCCGGATGCCTTTATCAATATCGTCCATGAGTTTTTGACCAGACGTTATTTTCATTGTGATATCTCCCGTATTTTTAAACAGCTGGAAACTGGTCAGAGAAAAACGCGATAATCAACTTTAAATGTCGCAGCAAGTTTTTTTGCCGTCTCTTTGCCGATAGGCCGCTTGCCATTTTCCATTTCAGAGATATGGTGCTGTGGAATGCCCGTAATTGTCGAAAGCTTTGTCTGGGTCAACAACCTCTTGAACCGCTCGGCATCGAGCCGTTTCCCCGGCGCTATGCCCTTGACCGTCTTCCGGTACCAGACCGTCGAAAAGGGATTAACCGTTTCCTGCTCATCAGCTTTGGTAACAGGCTCATCCAACCATGGATCAACATCATCGGGGATAAACCGAACCTGAAGCCCGGCAATTCCTTTTTCCAGCTCATGCACCACGGTCTTTATGCCATGCCCGGAAATGGTCACATTAATACGGGGCGCTTTCACGACTGCCTGCATAATACACCTCGATGGTTACGATTTCTTTTTGAAACGACCAGCATGCCACCCAGCTATAGCCGAGGTGGCAATGATAGCGGTCATCGCCAAGCGGCGAGTAATTCGGCCACTCAGGCCGGAATGGCCCGCCGCCGGCAAGGTCGCCAAGAAGCAGCGCAAAGCGTTCCTGAACGCGCTCCGGCGCCTTGCGGATCCTTTTAAGTGCCGCCTTACGGGCAATGACCCGGTATGCCGCCATGATTATAATATACCATTTAATGGGATAAAGTGCTTCATATATGTTATCGGATCCGGGCTGATCTATAAAAGGCCGGATTCGACGCCGTCAGCATCCGCGTACTCTTCGCATTGCAGGAATTCGGGCAAAAGATTCATGGCACTGTT
This sequence comes from uncultured Fibrobacterota bacterium, assembly GCA_963803935.1. Classification (GTDB taxonomy): domain Bacteria; phylum Fibrobacterota; class Chitinivibrionia; order Chitinivibrionales; family Chitinispirillaceae; genus BOG-1184. Next base: position 8,789 of record CAWDOZ010000125.1, read on the forward strand.
CGTTTTGCCGGAGCCATTGGGACCGGCGTCGATGCGGGTCTTTCGGGTTTTCCATTGACCGGCCTGAAAACATCACTGATAATCGGAATAGCAAGGTGCACACGAGTATGCCATCACCCCGGCCACCGCTGCCTGCAATACTCCATCGCTTCCGAAATACTCAGCCTTCTTTTTGAATTACCGGTCCGGACATAAAAAGCCTCGCCAACGCCATTGGGGACGAATACGGGCCTGTGGGCCTGCTTGAACGTCAGGCGGCAGACATCTTCCCCGCCGCAATCATGAAATGAAACCGCAATATGCGGTGCGACGTCTTTTACATCCTGCTTAATTACTGGAAATGTCAGAAATATATGTTCGAATTCCTCTTCGGTAAGTTCGTAGAGATTGGCGATAATGCCGCCGAGCTCGGCAATCTGCAGACGTCCCGCATCGATCCCGTGAAGGGGTATCGGTGCAGTTTCGCGTGAGGAGGGCTGCGACCAGCCGAGTTCCTCGATGAAAAGTTCGTGGAACCCGAAATGTCTGGAGAAGTGAACGGGTCGAGGAGATGTTGAGTTTCGGCATGATGCTTCTTTATAATCCCTTCTTCATATTCTATCAGCCGCTTTTTTCAAATCGGCGGGTGCGGGAAGAAATTTGCCGAGATCGCGAGGCAGGGTTTTTTGCAGGGCATAGGTGGCAACGCCCATGGGTCGATCCATGCGCTTAAAGGCGAATTCTACGATGGTATTTTTCTTTTCTTTACATAAAATTATACCGATCGAAGGGTTTTCATGGGGCAGCTTTACTGTTTGATCGAGTGCCTCAAGGTAAAAATTCATTTTGCCGCCTGATACCGGCTTTGCTTGATAAGCCCGGAAAGGTCATTGACACGAGCCTCGTAAACCCCGGGAGCTGAAATGTTTTTTGATTTAACTGCCGATTTTCTCATGAGATTGTATCCGGTATCTGAGGGATGCCTGACTCGTCAATATAGCAGAGGTACATTCGAATCTCCGCACGGGCAAAAAAAAACGACTGGGTGCAGGGCTGAAAGCCCTTCTATGAGACGCTTAGCGACTCATCCCAGACGCTTACCAAAACAATAAAACATTTCCGCTTCAAATAGTACCATTATTGCTCCAATAAACAGCACCAATTGGGATTTGGGCAGTTGCGACTGCCCAAATTGATTCGAGATAAATCAGCCAGTTGCCGACTGGCCAAATTGTCTTTTCTTATATTGAATCCGCAAGCTCCCGGTCCTTTAGGGCTTTCTCTCCCACAAGTCGAGAGGAGATAAATAAGTGAGGTGAATTTTGCAGTTATCGACTGCACTATTACCTCAATTCCTGGGTCATAGACCCAGGCCACACGATTCAGCAGGCAAGCGGAGGAACCAGGCTCTTCGACCCTGCGAAGGCAGCGAGCATAGCCGTTTTTCCCCTGAAAAAGTCTCCTTTTCTCATAGTGCAACCTTGCCTCCAATTCGGCCTTAAAGCCTTTCCCCGTCGCCGTTGGACCAGATTTTAATGAATGTAACTACATGATTAATAAGCATAAAGCTCGTTATTAGACTAAAAAGGAACATTTCTTAGCATTTTTCAGAACGAAAAAAAGTGCGCATGAAGAGTATTTAAGGAAAAGGGGGGGAGGGGTAATGAAAAGGAAGAAGATTAATGCTCCCGGGGGGAAACCTCGCTACGCGGGTTGCCCCTGCGGGTTTACAAAATCTTTCATGGTCTTTAATTTTTTCACTTCTATTTATAAGGAGCTCATCATGTCCCCACCACGTTCTCATCCCGGCGGCCGCCCCTCCAGGTATCCGCAGATCGACCTCCTGAAGCTCGAAGAGATCGCACGCAACGGCTATACCGTTGCCCAGATGGCCGACTATTTCAAAATCGGCAAATCAACCTTTAACCATTACCGGAGATTTCCCGAATTCAGGGACGTTCTCAATCGGTCGCGGGCGTTTGCCGACCAGGAGGTTGAGCGGGCGCTGTACCGGCGCGCCATTGGCTATTCGCACCCCTGCGACGTCGTCGTTTACGGAGAGCAGGCGCGGGTGGTGACCCTCATGAAGCACGAGCCGCCAAGCGTTGGCGCCGCGCGATTATGGCTTTCGAACCGGCAACCGGACCGGTGGGCGGTTAAGGCCCCCGATCTTATGCCGCCCTGCGCTGAAACGAAGCCCGATGTAGACCTCTCCAGGCTCACCGGGAAGGACCAGGATATTATTCTTGAGGCGCAGCGGCTTCTGCAGGAGTACGACGACCGCAATGAGCTGATATTCGTTCCTGCGGATGATTCCGGAAAGAAAAAGCGCCGGAAGAAGCATCGGCATCATGCAAAACCCGGGAGGTGCGGCATTGCGCAAGAAACTGCTGCTTAACGGTGACGGTTTCGCCCGGATACAGGACGCAGGCTCACTGGCTGCGACGGCCCGGACTTCGCTTCTTGAATTTGTAAAAAGCACCATGCCCCGCTACCGCGACCGGTGGTTCCACCGGCTGCTGTGCGGCTATCTTGACAAGGTGCTGGAAGGAGAAGTATCGAGGCTCATGGTATTCCTGCCGCCGCAGCACGGGAAGAGCGAATTCACCTCCCGGCGGTTTCCCGCCTATGCCCTGGGGCGCAGTCCCGACCTTAAAATCGCGGCGTGCGCCTATTCGGCCGCTCTTGCCCGGAAGTTCAACCGCGAGGTGCGGCGGATCATCGGCGGTTCGCGCTACCGGGAGCTGTTTAAGGAAACGAAGTTGCCCACCCGGAGCCGCGGCAAGGGCCCGTGGGCGCAAACGTGCGATGAGTTCGAAGTGCCGGGGTTTGCAGGCGGCTACCGGTCGGTCGGCATCATGGGACCCCTCACCGGGAACAAGGTTGACATCGGGGTTGTTGACGACCCTGTCAAGGACAGCATCGAGGCGCAGTTGCTCACCTGGCGCAACCGGCTCTGGGAGTGGTGGACCGATGTCTTCTGCACCCGGCTTCACAACGACAGCCGCGTGGTCTTCACCTGTACCCGCTGGCACGAGGATGACCTGGCGGGCCGCATCCTCGCCAGAGAGCCCGAAAGCTGGAAGATATTTCTCCTGCCCGGACTGCGCGAGGAGTGCGGGTACGAAAACCTCTATCCCCCGGAGTCGCTTTTGCCCATTGACGACCCGCGCGAGGTCGGCGAAGCGCTCTGGCCCGAGCGCCACTCGGCCGGGAAGTCGCTTGCACTCAGGAAAAGCTCCGAGCGGACCTTCGCGGCCATGATCCAGCAGCGGCCTGCGCCGTCCGAGGGCAACATTTTCAAGAAGAGGTGGTTCCGGTACTACGACGTGCTGCCGCCCCTTCGACAGGATCGTACAGTCGTGGGACTGCTCCTTCGAGGGGGGCGAGCAAAACGACTATGTCGCCTGCACGGTCTGGGGAATGGCGGGCTCGCAGGTTTATCTTCTCTGCATGGTGCGGGGGAAATGGGACATCGGAGAGACCATTGCCGAGATCCGGAGGATATCGTCCAGGTTCCCCGGCTGCGGCGAGAAGTACATCGAGCGCAAGGCGAACGGGAGCGCGGTAATAAGCCTGCTGGCACAGGAGATCCCCGGACTCATCCCGGTCGATGTCAAGGACTCGAAAGAGGCCCGGGCGTATGCGTGCTCGTTCCTGTTCGAGGCGGGCAACGTGTTCTTTCCATGCGGCAAGGAGTGGGCACAGGAGACCATCGACGAGCTCGCGTCCTTCCCGCACGGCCGGTACGACGACATCGTGGATACGGTCACCCAGGCGCTGAACCGATTGTATTTACATCCGATGGGGAAGGCGATGCTGGTGGCGATATGAATAAGTTACAAGTTACAAGTTACAAGTAGCAAGTAGCAAGTTTAAAAAAGGTCCTCCATCTTTCGCAGGGGCACGGCAGCTTTGGGCCGGGGTGAGGTTAAATACATGCAGGACAAAGAACCCGGGTCAGAGACCCGGGCCACACGAGATTTGAAAAGCGGCAGCGTGATAACATAAAAAAGTTAAGGAGTAATGGCGAAAGCAACGAATATGCGGGATTTTCCCCGGTGTTTTCTACCTCAGGTGAGCGTTGCGGGAGAACGAGAGCGCCTGCTGAGCTTAAGCGAGGCAGGCATCGCCTCGTTCTTCCGCTATTTACTTTTAGTATTCTTGAAATATTCCTTCATCGGCTCGAAATAAAACTCCTTCCACCCCTGCCTGTATTCCTCTTCCGTTCCCTCGGGCAGGTTCTTATGCGTCAAAACCAGCTTCGTCCCCTTTCCGTCCTGCACCCCTTCGAAGGACAATTCCAGGATGGAATCCGGATCATCGGCCTCAAAGTCGGTTGACCGCCAGGCCTGCACGATCTTCCGGTTTTTCACGAGCTCCGTGATGGTGCCGGTTATATAGCCGTCCCAGGCCATGAATGTGCCGGAAATCCTGTTTTCGATCTTCGCGGCGCTGCCGGTCATGGCCGCGTGTTCCGTGCTGCTCAGATAGGCCTCGTAAACTTTATCCGGCGGGGCGCTTATGGTTGCGCTGATCGACAACTGTTTCTGCATGAAGTAACTCCTTTCGATGCGGAATGGGTGGACTCGTTGCCACAGGGTAACCCGGATATACCGTGATGCCGCCGGCTTTTTTCCGATCATGCCTGTGTTACCTCCCGGTAAACTCCTGCTCAACAATGAACTCACGGTTAAGGGACGCCGAGTAAGCGGAAAGTTTTTCGATACTGCCTTCCGGAAGTTCCCTGACGGCCTCGCCGAGCAGCCGGCCCCCTGCGCCGAGCGAGAGGCTCGGGGCGAGCTCGGCAAGCGGAATCGCCACATGGAGATGGTTCAGGACTTCCGGGTCGACCTCTGCGCTCCCGCACAGCAGGAGATCGAGGTCGATCGTGCGGGCGGCGAACTTGTCGGCGGTCCGGACCCGCCCGAGGTCGGTCTCGATACGCGCCAGAACCTCGCGCACCAGGCTGTCGGCCGTGAGATCGGTCTCGACGGCTGCCGCGCAATTGTAATACCACGGCTGTTCCGGCCGGTTCTCGGCCGCACTGCGGTAGACATTGGAAAGCTTGATGAGGCGTGTATGCTTTGCGAGCAGCCCTATCGAATGACGGATGTTTTCCGCAGGACGGATATTGGAACCGATGCCGATGATCGCCTGCATCACCCCTCCGGGGTTCGCTCGCGCGTTATCTCGACGCCCACACTCCGGGCAAAGCGGAGCGCGGAAGGCTTTTCAACCGCGACCACCGCCCGCACGACCATGGGCTCGATAAGGCAGATGTCCGCCACGGCCTGGGCCAGCGCCTCGACGAGATAGAAATTCGAACTTTCGACAAACGCGAGTATCTTCTTTTTAAGGGCTCGATAGTCGACCGAGTCTTCGACCCGGTCGCTCAGGCCCGCCTTGCGCAGGTCGGCATACAGGGAGACATTGATCAGGACATCCTGCTTTTCGCGGCGTTCTTCATCGCAGAGGCCGATGATGCAGCGCGCCGCCAGGTCGCAGATGATCAGACGGTCCATGGGCGGCCTCCCCGGAGATGACTGCCGCCGTCGACATAGAGCACCTGCCCGGTAATGAAGGAGCTTTTCAGGAGAAAAACAACCGCCCGGGCGATGTCCTTCGGATCGCCGGGTCTTCGCAGGGGCACCCCGGCGCTCTGCGCCTCGAGGTACTCCTGTCCCTCCCCGGGCGGAGGCAGGATGAGGCCGGGTGCGACGGCGTTGACCCGGGCGAATGGCGCAAATTCGATCGCCATCATGCCGGTGAGTGCCGCCAGCGCATGTTTGCTCAGGCCGTAGCCGGCGTGGAAGCGGTCGTAGCCCGCGATGCTGCTGTCGAGAATCGTGATGATGTCCCCCTTCCGTTCCACCCGGAAAAACTCGCGGCTCAGGGCGAGCGGGATCCAGGCATTGACGGTCAGGTGGCCGGTAAGTCCTTCGAGGTCGAGGTTTTCGAGCGTCTGGGCGGTAAACGAGGCGGCGCTGTTAACGATGCCGTCAAGGGATCCGGCAAGTGCCTTTGCCTGCGCTATCACCCGGGAGGCCTCCGTTTTCTCATTGAACTCGGCCTGAAGCGGCCAGGCCGAAACGCCGCGCGCGACAAGCTCTTCGCAGAGCGATTCGGCTTCGGCGGAAGAGGCCCGGTAGTGCACGACCACATTCGCGCCCTCATCCGCCAGCGCCAGGGCTATCTCCCGGCCTATACGCCGGGCCGCGCCGGTGACCAGCAGGGTCCTGGATTTAAGCTCCGCACCCTGCAAGGCAGGCCGCCAGTCGGCAGTGTCGATTTGATCCGCCGACCGGTTGATTTTGGCGGCAAGGATAAAGTCGTTCCGGGACAGGCCCCCGGCTTTGTGGGTCGTCAGGCTGATGCGGATTTTTTTGAAGGAGAGGTGAATATCGGGATGATGGTTTTCCGCATCGGCAAGCCGGGCGACACAATTGGCAAACCCCATGACCCCGTGGAATCCGGCGAACTGAAACTCCCGCTCGATCGTTGTTTCCCAGACAGACCAGCCGGGAATTTCGGGGAGCAGGGTCAGCAGCTCATCCGACGGCAACAGGTGTTCGTTTTCAGGACCGCATGACATCTGCGCAAGCGTCATCGTTCTCCTCCGGCTTCAGATTATTGCCCCATGCAGGTTTGCCCGCTCTTCACCCTTCTGAATAAGCTTTCGTGCAAGCGGTACCTGGTTCCAGACGTTGCACAGCATCACCCCGCGCACCCGGCCGCCCCGCAGGTAGTACACGACCCCGGTTTCATTTTCCTTCTGCCAATCGGCGTACGTTTCGAGGGAACTGTCGATTTCGCCGACGGCCTCGTAGCCGAAATCAAACAGGTCGGAAAAAAAGTACGGCAGGTAGGTGTAAGGTTCGTGCGCACCCGCCATGTTCCTGCCCGCCCATTTCCCCTGGTTAAGGGCATTGTCCCAGTGCTCCACGCGCACCGCCTGCCCGAGTGCAGGGCAGGGAAACAGCGCAGCGTCTCCGGCGGCATAGATATCGGGATGCGAGGTCTGAAGGAATTCGTTGACCGGTATGCCGTTGCCGGTTTCGATGCCCGCCGTCCGGGCAAGCTTAACCTCAGGGAGCACCCCGATTCCCATTACAAGGATAGAGGATTCGATCCGTTTGCCGCTTTCGGTTATCGTCAGGAACCCGCCATCCCGCTTTGCAATTGCCGCCGGTTTCTCCTTGCGCAGCAGCCGCACGCCCTTGTCTTCGTAGTGGTGAGAAAGCGCGCCGGCAAGGTAGTCGGGAAATATCCGATGGCACAATGCCGGGCCCGGAAACAGCATGGTGACGTCCAGCTTATTTATTGCCAGGGCCGCGGCAAGCTCGGCCCCGATAAAGCCCCCGCCGACAACCAGAGCGGTCTTCCCCTCGGCCGCATGGCTCTTTATTTTTAGATAGTCGTCGAGCGTGCGAAAGTAACAGGTGCCTTCCAGCGAGGCCCCGGATATGGCAAGAATTTTCGGCCGCGCGCCCGTTGCCAGGAGGAGCTTTCCAAAGCCAATGCTCCCGCCCTTTTCGGTGACGATCGTTTTCAGATTCGAATCGATGGCGGTTACCGTGGTCCCGAGTTCGAGCGTCACCTCATTTTCATCGTAGAAGTCCTGCGGGTGGATGAATATTTCACCAAGCTTCTTCTTGCCGAACCAGAGCTTCTTGGAGAGCGGCGGCCGATCGTAGGGCAGGTGCTTCTCGTTACCGATGAGGAGGATGCTCCCCTTCGGATCGACCTCCCTGATGCCGGAAACTGCCGACGCTCCGGCCAGTCCACCGCCCACGATGATGTAGGTAAATTTTCGATCGTCCATATCGCTGACCTCCTGGTCTTTTGTTGCGAACTTTGCAAACCGGTTAAGAAAGCAAATTACGTACCAATAAGATAGAAAGCTTTGGTGGGGAAACCGCCTTTAGGCGGTTCCCCCACCAAAGGCATTTAGAATCGTTTCCCTGCCTTACCGGCAACAATCTATTTTCCAAAAAGATCTTGATTCCGAACAACAATTGTCAAAATTTATAATCAGCAGAGAAGGGAATCTCATGACGACCAAAGCCATTACTATTCCCGCCGACCCGTTAAGCCCCGAAGAACTCCGGAAAATCGATGCCTACTGGCGCGCATCGCTCTACCTGTGCGCGGGCATGATCTTCCTCCGCGACAATCCTCTCCTGCGGAAACCGCTTGCCATGGAACACATCAAGGAGCGCCTGCTCGGCCACTGGGGATCCGACCCGGGCCAGTCGCTGGTCTGGGTTCATTGCAACCGGCTCATCAACAAGCTCGATCTTAACATGCTCTTCATTTCCGGCCCGGGGCACGGGGCGCCGGCGGTGCTCGCCAACGCCTGGCTCGAAGGTACCTATGCGGAGGTCTATCCCGACAAGAGCGAAGACGAAGCCGGTATGCGGAATTTCTTTCGCCAGTTCTCCTTTCCCGGGGGCATCGGCAGCCACTGCACGCCCGAAACGCCGGGCTCGATCCACGAGGGCGGCGAGCTCGGGTACAGCCTGTCGCACGCCTTCGGCGCCGCGTTCGACAATCCGGACCTGATCGTTGCAGCGGTCGTTGGCGACGGGGAGGCGGAAACCGGACCGCTGGCGACCTCTTGGCACTCGAACAAATTCCTGAACCCGGTGCGCGACGGCGCGGTACTGCCGATCCTCCATCTCAACGGGTACAAGATCGCCAACCCGACGGTACTTGCGCGTATCAGCCCCGCCGAGCTGGAATTCCTTTTCAAAGGCTACGGCTACAAACCCTATTTTGTGGAAGGGTCCGAACCCGTTCGTTGTGCATCAATTGATGGCCCATACCCTGGAGCAGGCGGTCGCCGATATCCGGGCTATCCAGGAGAACGCGCGCAGCCACGGCGTCTCCGGGTATCCGCAGTGGCCCATGATCGTGCTGCGCACGCCCAAGGGCTGGACCGGACCGGCTACCGTTGACGGGCACAAGGTCGAAGGGTTCGTGGCGTTCGCACCAGGTGCCGGTCGCGATCCATAACAATCCGGCCCACCTGAAAATTCTCGAATCGTGGCTTAAAAGTTATAAACCCGAGGAGCTGTTCGATGCTGCGGGCACCCTGGCAGCGGAGCTCCGGGCACTGGCGCCCAAGGGGAAGAGGCGGATGAGCGCCAACCCCATCGCCAATGCCGGGCTCATCCGCAAAACGCTCCGCCTTCCCGACATGCGGGCCTATGCCGTGCCGGTCAAGGGTCCGGGCAGGATCCGTGCGGAAAATACCGGGGTGTTCGGACGATACCTCCGCGATATCATGCGCGACAACATGACCAACTTCCGGCTTTTCGGACCCGATGAAACCGCCTCGAACCGCCTCCAGGCCGCGTATGAGGTAACGAAAAAAACCTGGCTCGAAGAGATCAGGCCCGAAGACGCCGACGGCGGCGAACTGTCGCACGACGGCAGGGTCATGGAGATGCTTTCCGAGCATACGCTCGAAGGATGGCTCGAAGGCTACCTGCTTTCCGGGCGCCACGGCCTGATCGCATCGTACGAAGCGTTCATCCATGTCATCGCGTCGATGTTCAACCAGCATGCCAAATGGCTCGAAAAGAGCGCCGAGGTGCCCTGGCGCTCGCCCGTATCCTCCCTGAATATCCTCATCAGCTCGGTCGTCTGGCGCCAGGACCATAACGGCTTCAGCCACCAGGATCCGGGCTTTCCTCGACCTCGTGGCCAACAAACGGTCCGGGGTCACGCGGATTTACCTGCCGCCGGATGCCAATTGCCTCCTGTCGGTCATGCACCACTGCCTCGAAAGTGTCAACTATGTCAACGTGGTGGTTGCCGACAAGCAGGAGCATCTCCAGTACCTCACCATGGACGAGGCGATCGTCCACTGCACCCGGGGCGCGGGCATCTGGGAGTGGGCGAGCACGGATACGGGCCAGGAACCGGATGTGGTGCTGGCATGCGCAGGCGACGTCCTCACCGCCGAGGCGCTTGCCGCTGCGGCGCTCCTCAGGGAGTACCTGCCGGAGCTCCGGCTTCGGTTCGTCAATGTCGTCGACCTCTTCTGCCTCGAACCGCAGAGCGAACACCCGCACGGCCTTTCGGACCGGGACTTCGACAGCCTCTTCACGGCAGATAAGCCCGTTGTCTTCAATTTCCACGGGTACCCGTGGCTCATCCACCGGCTCAGCTATCGCCGGGCCAACCACGCGAACCTGCATGTGCGCGGGTATAAGGAGCACGGCAATATCAACACCCCGCTCGACCTCGCCATACGCAACCAGGTCGACCGGTTCAACCTCGCCATCGATATCATCGACCGGGCGGAGCGGTTCCGCTCGAAAAGCGCTCACGTCAAGGAGCGGCTGAAGAACGCGATCGTCGAAAATATCGAGTACGCGAAGGAGCACGGCATCGACAAACCGGAGATTACGGGCTGGAAGTGGCCGGGCTGAAGAAGCTTAGTGGAAGCGGCCGGTCAGGGGACTGAGCACGAGGCTTATTGCCCCGGTAATGCCGCCCTGGATAAAGGAAATCACGCTCGTCAGGACGTGGGTGTAGAGCAGCACGACGATGATGATGAATCCGTAGGGCTCGAGGGCAGCGAGGCGCATCTGGGCTTCGAGGGGCAGGAATGAGGTGAGTATCCGCGAACCGTCGAGCGGCGGAATCGGGATCAGGTTGAACGCGCCCAGGATGATATTTATCTGCGCGACGATGGCCAGGATGCTTTCGAGAAGGTCGTTCCCCGAATTCACGGTCAGCTGCTGCAGGAAGATGGCGATAGTGGCGATCAGGATATTGGCCGCGCAGCCGGCGAGCGAAACCGCAATGAGCCCGAACCGGGAGTTCCGGAGGACGGCGTAGTTGACCGGCACGGGTTTGGCCCATCCGAACCCGACCAGGAGCAGCGCGATCGATCCGATGGGGTCGATGTGCGAAACCGGGTTGAGCGTCAGCCTGCCGTAGCGTTTTGCCGTGTCGTCGCCGAAGAGGAGCGCCATTGCCCCATGCGATACCTCGTGGAGGATCACCGAGTAGAGCAGGATCGGGACGAGGAGGCAGAACAGAAGGGGTTCGTGGAAGAGTAAGGTAATCAGGCCCATGAATATCTTTCGGATTTTAGATTATTTCATTTGTTCTTCAAGGCCATAAAATACCAGATGCCGGAGCCCGGCTTTATTCAATTTCATGGGGATGGTTGAGCCGGAATCCAAAGGCAAATTCAAAGTCTAATTCTTTTGGATGGCTGAACCGGAATCCAAAAAATTCAAAACATTCAAATTCTTTTGGATGGCTGAGCCGGAATACAAAGTCAACTTCCGGGCGTTCCGGAGGTCACCCTGAAGGGTGACCTCCGGCGCGCCTCCGCCGGGCTCTCGGCAAAGCCGAGCCGGTCTGGGGAGCCATGCGGCGCTATGCGCCTGTGGCTCCCCAGACTGTCTGCGTCGCTACGCTTACGCAGACACCCTCTGTCCTCGCTAACGCAACGTCAAAATAAATGGTAACAATTTGTGAAATATTCTCTAATATCGCTTAAATATCGACTATATTTATAGTGTTATTGGATTAAATTTCGAATATTTCACGAAATGAGGCATATATGCTGATTGAGTTTGAAGTTGGAAACTTTCTATCGTTCAAAGATCCGGTTAAGCTCAGCATGGTTGCAGCAAACCCGATCAAAGAGTATCTGGAGGATAATACTTTTGAAGCCGGGAAGATGCGGCTGCTTAAGAGTGCGGTGATTTATGGGGCGAATGCGAGCGGGAAATCGAACCTATTAGCAGCTCTTGAATTTTTACGAGGGTTTGTCCTTAATTCATCAAAAGAAACTCAAGTGCGCCAGGAAATTTCAGTAATGCCATTTAAATTTGATGAAGGCACGGAAAAAGCGCCGTGTCATTTTGAGGTTTCATTCTTGCTGAATAATTATCGGTACAGATATGGATTTGAGTCTGATAGAAAGATTATCCAAAAAGAATGGCTTTTCGGCGCCGAGAAGCAAAAAGAGGAGGTGCACTTCTTAAGAGAAGGGGAAAATATTGATGTACGGAAAAACTTTAAGGAAGGTAACGGATTGGAGGAAAAAACAAGAAACAACGCGCTCTTCCTTTCTGTAGTGGCACAATTTAATGGGGAAATTTCAGGCAGGATTCTGAAGTGGTTCTCTGAAATTTGGCCTATTTACGGCATATCGGAGCAGTATAAAAACTTCACAACAAAATTATATCAAACCGAATATTTCCATAAAAAGGTCATGGATTTAATAAAATACGCCGATGTAGGAATTATGGATATAGATGTCAACGAAAATACGTATCAGATTTCCGCACCGGCGCTTCTGGGCGCTCCATTAAGTCCTTACGAATCACCTGAAAACCAGGATGAAAAATCATTCAGAATATCTACAACGCACCAAAAATTTAAAAATGGCCTTGAAAAGAGTCTTGTCAAGCTTGATTTTGCAACTGAGGAATCAGAAGGGACAAAAAAGCTTTTTTGCCTTGCGGGGCCGCTTTTAAGTGCCATGCTCAATGGTGATTTGGTGTTTATAGATGAATTAGATGCACAGTTGCATCCATTGCTCACAAGAGCCATCATGCGAATGTTTAATTCAAAAGAATCGAATCCCAAAAATGCTCAATTGATATTTACAACACATGACACGAATCTCCTGCAAGACCGATTCCGACGGGATCAGATTTGGTTCACCGAAAAAAACAATGTGGGGGCCACCGAATTATATTCGCTGGATGAATTTAAATCATCTGAAGGAAAGAAAATTCGCAGTGACGATTCCTTTGAAAAGAATTATATAAAAGGTAAATATGGTGCCATACCGTATCTCGGCAACTTTGAGGAACTATTTAAGTCGGCGGAGGGAGATAGTGGGTCGGCCAGTTAAAGTAAGCGACCGGGGTAGGCCCTGGTTTAGCCCGCAACCCGGTTCTTCTGAGCGGAAAACCTGGACAAGGGGTGATCGAAAATATTTTCTGATTATGTGCGAAGGGGCAAAAACCGAGCCGAATTATTTTAAGTCAATCCAATCTGAACTGCCAAGGCAAACCATAGAGCTCAAAATTCTCGGTGAACGCCGGAACACGCTGAGCCTTGTTGAATCGGCCATCGATGAAAGAAATCATCAAGCAAGAACAGGTAGTTACGAATACGATCAGGTATGGGTTGTATTCGACCGGGACAGTTTTCCTGCGGATTTCTTTGATAATGCTATTAGTAGGGCATCAGCTAACCAAATAAGCAGTGCCTGGTCCAACGAAGCCTTCGAACTTTGGTACATCCTGCATTTTGAATATCGAAATACCGGAATGAGCAGAGATGATTACAAAGCCAGGCTTACGGAATATCTTGGTGAGGAATATCAAAAAAATGACCCTCAGATGTATCAAAAAATTTCGCAGTGTGGAGGAAATTGGATTCAGGCGGTAGCAAATGCAAAAAGACTGCACGCCGATTTTACCGCAAGAAGAATCCCTCCTTCACAATCGAACCCCTGTACAGCGGTCTACCAGCTTATCGAAGAATTGCAAAGGTTCAGGGTCAAATAAGTAGCCCAAATTGATGGTAAGGCCTGACCTTCAATCCTGCCCTTTATCAGCTCCTCGTTCACTCTTAAAAATCCTTATTCCACCTTCTCCCGCGACAACCACCTCATCCGCAAAGCCGAGGAAGAGCCCGTGCTCGACGATGCCTGCCCGAGCCTCCAGCGCGCGCGCCAGCCCGTGAGGATCCGGTATTTTGCCGAAGTTACAATCGAGGATCATGTTTCCCTGGTCGGTACGCAGGGGGTACTACTGCCCACGCCGCACCGTCACCGTTGCGTTAAGCGATTGCAGGAAAGAGAACTGGGAGCTCCACCCGAACGGAATCACCTCAACCGGGAGGCGGAAGCGCTCGCCGAGGGCCTCGGACAGTTTTGA
>CAWDOZ010000126.1:0-26136 GCA_963803935.1 uncultured Fibrobacterota bacterium
ACGCGACGAAGTGCCGGCGCTGGAATTGCAAAAGGTGAAAAACAATTTTGCCGCCGCGCAATACCGCAAATTGAACTCCGACATGAGCATTCTCCACTCGCTCATCTGGAATGAAGGCGAAGGCGACTTGGCGCGAAATCAACAACGCCAACGCCAAGCTCCAGGCCGTCACCGCCGCCGATTATGTATACGCGTCACCGGCGAGTATCTGACAGGGAAAACCGCGCCGTGGCCACGTTCACGCAGCCGAAGCGCCAACAACAACGACAAATAATTTTACCGCCATGAAATTTCCCAATTACCAGACCGATCCGCCGAAAAAGAATTTGGAGTGCGGTGGCAGAGCGCAGCGGCGACACCGCTTTTCGACGCCGGCAACATCCCAAAGCGGCGTGGCGCTTCGCTTCCCGCCGCAGTCCAAAATTATCAGCGGACTCGCCACGATTATTTAGTTTCAAAATCAGCGGCTATTGATCTGACGTTCCAATGCACGGCTTGACCAGTTCTGGTCGACAGCCTCGCTTAAATAATATGCACGCGCATGCACATTGTCTACCCGCAAAAGCACACGGTAATGGGTCCAACTCAATTCGGGGCGCAGTGCGCCCCGAATCGGGAAAGTTTGATAAAACTGCCTCATTCGACGCAATTCGCGCTCTTCGAAACCCTTGCCGAACTCCTCGGTAAGCCTGGCGGATAACTCCATTAAAACCGCTTTCCCATATTCTGCCCGCCGTTCGCCCTTCTGCTCGTCTTCGGTAATCAGGCGACCAATATCCCAATAGGCGCCAACCAGGCAATTATTGATAGATCGATAAGCTTTGGAACGCGCGTCTACAATTATTGAACGTACGGATAAATGCAACGATTCCAGCACCGGTACGTTACTCATGCAGCACCCCCTTCATCGCCGCCATAGAGCTCGCTATCAATACGGTTCTTGGTATCATAATTGATAATAAAATCAGGCTCTTCATTGGCGAAACCATTGTCAGATATCGAATTGATGGTCATTATTCGACCTGAAAACAGGGTGACACTTTATCGGCAGCAGTGATTTTGATAAGAACGTTTATTAACAACCAATGCACTGCAGCGCTCCTCCAGGCAGGCCCCGGAGACTCTTTTCCCATTTGTTTCCAAGGGTCCCCATCAGATTCATTTAGCTACCTATATCAGCTATTATCCTCATCGGCTATTATCCTGATCAGCTATTTTCCTCATCAGCTATTTTCCTCATCAGCTATTTTCCTCATCAGCTATTATCCTCCAGGTTGCATCAAACCTTAAATTTTACTCCGCCCTTAATTTCAAATCCATGATTCGTGTTGGAATATCCAGAAGGAAGACCGGTATAAATGTTGGCCACACCCTCGTACCGACCTACGTCCACAAACGGAACGGCTTCGCCGAGATTCAACTCCATTCCGAAGCCGTAGTCGAAGCCAAAATCCCATAAATTCATGCTGCTTTTGCTATCATAGCTGTGGATGGGGTAGTTTGGCTCTGTAATCGTAGCCGTTGCCGACATAAGGTATCCGATATTTATGCCTCCTAGTAGGTAGGGAGTAACAATTGGAGTAATCGGGATTTTTATCTTTATGTTTGCAGGAATTACAAGGTAATTTAATCCATCGGATTGCGATATTACATAATTATTTCCAATACCCCCTGTAAACAGTTGATTGGTAGTCCCTCCCCGGTGAGAAAATTCTATTCCGGGTTCAATGGAGAAATGGCGGCCGATTCCTATATCGAGCACTCCGCCAGCCAGAAAACCGGTCCCGGAGGTATTTGAAGCGCCGCGCCACTGGGGGGACATTGATTCTTTGAAAATTCCTTAGGCCGACTACCGCCCCGGGCTCAAGGGGCGATTGCGAATAGGCTGATACCGCGAGTAGAATAAGGGCGAATATCGTAAAAAAAAGCAGCTGTTTTTTCAGCGTTTCCCTCCTTTGAACCGAGTAATTGAAAATTTCATATAATATACTTTTCAGGAAAAGAATAGTAAACCTTGTTCCGCCATTTTTGTTTCTGAATGCCTAAACCCCTCTTATCGATCGTGAAGGGCTTCCCCGGTGTTTTCTATCTAATTTTATCGTTGGACTATGATTCCCCTGATTTCCTTTATCGGGAAAAATCACTCCAATCACAAAAATCAGGAGAATCACAGTTCAGACATTGGGATTCGCATTATTTCTCAGAAATACCTATTTTATTTGTATATAATCTCTACATAATTCCAAACCAAAAGAAAGCCTTGAAATGAGGAGAAGAACCATGAACAAATCAGTCGATGGGGAAAATTCATCAGGCTCCGACCTCGTCTCCAAAAGAATCGCCGAAATCGGGGACTGGCGCGGGGAGATCCTCACCAGGATGCGCAAGCTCATCAAAGAGGAAGACCCGGAGGTCGTCGAGGAGCTGAAGTGGATGGGTACGCCGACCTGGTCGCACGACGGCATCATCTGCACCGGAGAGTCCTACAAGAGCGCCGTGAAGCTGACCTTCGCCCGGGGCGCCTTCCTGGAGGATCCGGCGGGTCTTTTCAATTCGAGCCTCGAAGGGAACGTGCGCCGCGCGATCGACATCCACGAGGGAGAGGTCGTTGACGAGAAAGCCTTCAAGGCGCTCGTCCGCGAAGCCATTGCCCTCAATAGTTCCCGCAAGGCGAAGCCTGCGAAGAAGTCGAAATAATGCGAGTTCTTTACGGCCCATGGTGGTGAAACCATTCAGGATGGTTCCCCCACCAACGGCACGTATATTTTAACTATATTATATACTCTGGAAACCACTGTTCCGGCTCCCCTCTTCGAAAGGATCGCCATGAATTTCCTCGGCAGGGCACTCTGTTGCATTATCGGTATAGCGGGGTTTGTCAGTCAGGCGCGGGCGGAAGGCCTTTTTGCCGGACAGATCGGCTTTGCCTGGCCCGAAGCCCTGGCCTCGGCAGCCCCTTCCGGGAACGCCGAACTGCAGTACGGTACCATTATCGACCAGAAGCTGGGCTTCGGCCTGGCAATGGATTTCCTGTGGAATGTGCAAACCGCGACGGCCCAGACTCCGGGAGGCCACTACTACGAGATCAGCGACCAGCAGGCCTACATGTTTCCGGTCATGTTTTTTGTCCAGCTCGATCCCATGCCCGACCTTATCGTTCACCCGGTCGCCCATTTCGATATCGGCTATAATTCGATGATCTTCAGCTATACCGGGATCGATTCAACCGGCGGGAAGACCCCCCTGAGCCCGTATTTCGACGGGCTTATCGTCAAGCTCGGCATCGACGGGCTCTACGACATGGGAAAACACAGTGCCCTCTACCTCGGTATGGAGTACCGGTGGGCGAACACCACGACATCGAGCAATGCGAACGGTGAATTTGACATGCGCAATATGAGCGGACTGGGGCTCAGTGTGGGATTCAGGGTAATGATGTAAACTTAGGAAACTGCTTTAAATACCTTTGGTGGGGAAACCGCCTGAAGGCGGTTTCCCCACCAAAGCACTACCCCTTTAACTTTTATAGCATCCCGCCAAATGATCGTCCACCATCCCGATCGCCTGCATCAGGGAATAGCAGATCGTCGTCCCGACAAAGGAGAACCCGCGTTTTTTCAAGTCGCGGCTCAGGGCGTCGGATTCGGGGGAATGGGTGGGCAGGTCCTGCATCGAACGCGGCCGGGGCCGCTGCCGCAGGGTCTTGTTGCCGGTAAACTGCCAGAGGTAGCGGTCGAACGACCCGAATTCCTTCCGCACCTCCATGAACCGCTGCGCATTATTGACCGTTGCGGTTATTTTCAGCCGGTTGCGGATGATCGAAGCGTCCTGCATCAGGCGGTCGATATCCTCCTGCGTAAAGCCGGCGACCTTCTCCCACTTCCATGACGCGAATGCCTTCCGGAAATTTTCCCGCCGTTTGAGGATGGTCAGCCACGAAAGCCCGGCCTGGAACCCTTCGAGCGTCAGCATCTCGAAGTGCCGGCAATCGTCATGGACCGGTACGCCCCATTCGTTGTCGTGATAGGAAAGGTAAGCGGGGTCGCTCCCGGCCCAGTCACACCTTTTGACGGTATGCAACGAGCGCCTCCGCAACGGCAAAGTCGGTCGGGGTCGTGATCTTGAAGTTCGCAAGATCGCCGATGGCGATTCCCACCGGGATCCCCATGCGCTGCATGAGCACCGCTTCGTCGGTCGGCGGAGCGGAGAGGTCGGCAGGGATTTTGAACGCCTCCAGGAGTTTCGATCTCCGGAAAAGCTGGGGAGTCCCTATCCTGATGAGCTTCGACCGGTCGATGACCTCTCCTGCCAGGTCTCCCGCGTGCATGCGGATGGTATCGACCTCGGGCGTGGCCGTGATAACGCAGTCGAAGGCTACGCGTTTTTCGAGCACGGCGTCGATAACCGAGTTGGTGACAAAAGGGCGGGCGGCATCGTGCACCAGCACCCAATGTGCCGAGGTTGCCTCAACGCCGTTTTTCACCGATTGCCAGCGTTCTTTGCCGCCGGTAATCAGCGTCACCTGCGGCGAGATTCCGGCCTCGCGCAGGATAATCCGCGCGTAGGGCTCGAATCCGTCGGGAATCACCAGGACCGCTTCCTTGACGGCGCTATGGTGCAGGAATATTTCAAGCGAGTGAAGAAAGAGCGGCTTATCGCCGAGCGAGACGAATCCCTTCGGGGTGGTCCCCCCAAGCCTGGCTCCGGCTCCTCCGGCGACGATTATCGCCGCAATCGATTCGTTTTTCATAGTTACCGGAAGGCGGGATTGCTCCCGCCGGCCTTTCATACGTTACAGGGTGCGTGGATTGATGATGGGTAGTACTATCCCGCATTGCTGATAACACTTGAAATTTCGGGTGTTCTGTTCGAATTATCCCCTTTTCCGCTCCACGAGTCCCGCCACCTTCATGGGCAGGCCGAAGAGCCGGATAAATCCGACGGCATCCTTCTGGTCGTAGAGTTCCGTATCGGTAAATGACGCAAGGTCTTCGAGATAGAGCGATTTATCGGCAGTCGTTCCGGCGGGAATGATGTTCCCTTTGTATAGTTTGAGCCTGGTTGTTCCGGTAACGTTCTCCTGCGTCCGCGTCACGAACGCATCGAGCGCTTCGCGAAGGGCGGAAAACCACTGCCCGTTGTACACCAGTTCGGCATACCGGATCGCGAGCGCCTCCTTGCAATGCATGGTGTCCCGGTCGAGCACCAGCCGCTCGATCTCGCGGTGCGCCGCATACAAAATGGTACCGCCGGGAGTCTCGTAGACACCGCGCGATTTGATCCCGACCAGCCGGTTTTCCACCATGTCGACGTGGCCGATCGCATGCTTTCCTCCAAGGATATTCAGCGTTTCGAGAAGCGCGACCGGCGCAAGCTTGCGACCGTTGACCGCCGTCGGAATACCCTTGTCAAAGGTCAGCTCGACGTATTCGGGCTTGTCCGGCGCGGTTTCCTCGGTTGCGGAGAGCGTATAGACATCGGCAGGCGGCTCGCTGCCCGGGCTTTCGAGGACCCCGCCCTCATGGCTGATGTGCCAGATGTTCCGGTCTTCGGAGTAAATGCGCTTTTTCGACTGGCTGATGGGAACGTTATGTTTTTCCGCATAAGCGATGCAGTCTTCGCGGCTCCTGAGCTTCCAGGCCGGATCTTTCCAGGGTGCGATGATGCCGAGGTCCGGGTCGAGCGCCATGACGGTCAGCTCGAAGCGCACCTGGTCGTTGCCCTTGCCGGTTGCCCCATGCGCCACGGCGACCGCCTTCTCCTTGTGCGCAATCTCAACCGCGCGCTTTGCGATGAGCGGCCGGGCGAAACTCGTGCCGAGGAGATACGACCCTTCGTAAACCGCGCCCGCCCTGAGGGTGGGGTAGATGAAATCGGTGATGAACTCCTCGCGCAGGTCTTCGAGATAGAGCTTCGAGGCGCCGGTCTTGAGCGCCTTTTCCTTGAGGCCGGTAAGCTCTTCCCGCTGCCCGAGGTCGGCACACATGGCGATGACCTCGCAGTGATGGTGCTCCTTGAGCCAGGGAATCATGATCGACGTATCCAACCCGCCCGAATACAGCAGAACAACCTTGTCCATATTGAGTCCTCTCCGGTTTATCGTACGTTAGAACCGCGACAGCACACTCTCGAAAATTTTTACCGCCCGGTCGATATCCTTCCGCGCAACGATGAGCGGCGGGAGAAACCTGATGGTATTGTGCTCGGCCTTGATCAGGAGCAGGCCGGCCTCCTTGCACTTCGCGACTATCCCCGCCGCGTCGCCGGTAACCCGGACGCCCAGGAGCAGCCCGAGGCCCCGGATCTCCTCGATGACCGGGAACTTTTTCTTTACCTTCGTTAGTTCCGCAGCGAGGTACTTCCCGCTCTCCCGGACATTTTTCAGGAACCCCTTCCCGGTTATCTGCCCGAGCACCACGCTTCCGAGCGCGCAGGCAAGGGGATTGCCCCCGAAGGTGGTCCCGTGGTCGCCGGGCTTTACCCCGGCTACCACCGCATCCCGGCAGACAATGGCACCCAGCGGTATGCCGCCGCCAAGGGGCTTGGCAAGAGTCATCATATCGGGCTCGATCCCGAAATGTTCGTAACACCACAGCCTGCCGGTTCTGCCCATGCCGCACTGCACTTCATCGAAAATAAGGCAGATATGGTGCTTATCGGCATAGTCCCGCAGGTTCCGGAGGAACTCCTTATCGACAACGTTGACGCCTCCCTCGGCCTGCAGCGGTTCGAGGATGATGGCGGCGAATTCGTGTTTGTCAAGGAGCGCGAGGGTTGCCTTCAGGTCGTTCCAGGGGGCATAGTGAAACCCGGGTACCATTGGCTGGAATCCCTGGTGGTAGTGCTCCTGGGAGGTGGCCGAAAGCGCGCCGTAGGTCCGGCCGTGAAAACAATCGGAAAAGGAAAGCACGTGATACTTCTTATCCGAAAACTGCCGGGCCCATTTCCTGGCGAACTTGATGGCTCCCTCGTTGGCCTCGGTCCCGCTGTTGCTGAAGAAAACTTTGTCCCCGAAGCTGTGCTTTACCAGGAGCCGAGCGAGCCCGATCTGCGAGGGCGTTATGTAAAGGTTCGAGATGTGCAGGAGGTTCGATCCCTGCTTCTTCAGCTCTTTGACTATGAGTGAGTCGGCGTGCCCGAGCGCGCTCACCGCGATCCCGGCCCCGAAATCGAGGAATTTTTTCCCGGACTCGTCAATAAGGTACATGCCCTTGCCTTTGACAATAGGCGGACCGGACCGGGAAAAGGTATTGACGAAATATTTATTGTAGTCGGAGTCAGTCATAATTTTATTCCTTTATAATCGTTCCCGCAGCTCCCTCTCCACTCAGTTCTTTTTCTAAAGTATTCGCGCCCGACCACCCGCAAATATGGACTCTCCCCACGCCCCGGCGAACCGCATCGGCCGCGGAACGCAGCTTCGGCACCATTCCCCCGGTGATCTCTCCGGATGCAATGAGCGGCTCGATCTCGGCAATCCGGATTTCGCTCCTCACCGATCCCTGTACCCTGACCCCGGTGACGTCCGAGATGAATACCAGGTCGTCGGCCCTGAGGGCCATGGCAAGCTCCGATGCCGCGAGGTCGGCATTGACATTATACGTGTTGCCCGCCGCGTCGCGCGATATCGGCGATACAACCGGGACAATCCCGCTCTGCCGGAAAAGGTCGATGATGGCCGGCGATACCCGGTCGATGGTGCCGACGAACCCGAGGTCTTTTCCGCTCATGAGCAGTTTAGAGGCCTCGAAGAGGTTCCCATCCACCCCGCTTATGCCGACCGCGGTGACGCCCCCGTCTTGCAGAACGTTAACGATCCGCTTGTTGACGCTGCCCGAGAGCACCATTTCGACGAGTTCCACGGTTCCGGCATCCGTTACCCGCATGCCTTCGACCCAGGTGAATTTCCTGTTCAGGGAATCGAGCAGCCGGGTAATGTCCTTCCCGCCGCCGTGAACGATGACCGGAAACGATGCCGGTTCCCGGCCGTTCATGAGCCCGGCGACGCTTTTTCCGAGCTCCTGAAGCAGGCCAGGCGCGTCGATGGTCGCCCCGCCGATTTTAATGCATATGGTTTTCATGGTATCCGGTACCCCGCCCGCAGCCACCTTACAATAAGGTTAGAGCCGGGCGAATTGAAAAGGGAGCTTTTAAAAATAATCTCTTCACGCTCTTGCCGTAAAGGTTCATTCGCGAAGACCCCGGAATGGACCGGCCTCAATCGCCGGGGCAAGGGGAGCGTCAATTATTTTTTGGATTCCCGACCCCCTTCCGTGCAGGGGGTATGTGCACCCTACACCGATAATGAGGACGGGCGAGATGGATTCTACCCTGCCGATTCGAACCGATGTTCCCCCGCGCCGTATTCAGGAAGTTGCCCTTGAGCTGGGTCTGGACCCGGAAGCGATCCTTCCCCACGGCCATTACATCGCAAAGGTCCCCATTAACCCGTCCGCTCCCGCTAAACCCTTGCGCGGCAATCTTATTCTCGTATCCGCCATGTCTCCGACACCCCAGGGCGAAGGCAAGACCACGGCTACCATCGGTCTTGGCGATGCGATGCGCCGCTCCGGGCTCAAGACCTCCATCTGCCTGCGGGAACCCTCCCTTGGCCCGTACTTCGGCATCAAGGGGGGCGGTACCGGAGCCGGACGATCGAAGGTTTGTCCCTCGGAAGCTATCAACCTGCACTTCGTCGGCGATATGTATTCGATAGAAAAAGCCAACAATCTGCTCGCGGCCATGCTCGACAATCACCTGCAACAGGGAAATGAGCTTCAGATCGATCCGCGAAGAATCGTGCTCCGTCGGGTGATCGATTTGAACGACCGGGCCCTGCGCGAGATCGTCATCGGCCTTGGCGGCGTCATGCATGGGGTCCCCCGGAAAGATGGCTTTTACATTACCCCGGCATGCGAGGTGATGGCGATTCTCTGCCTTGCCCGCGATTTCGAGGACCTCGGGGTTCGGCTGGCAAACATGGTCATCGCCTACACCACGAAGGGCGAGCCGGTACGCCCCTGCGACATCGATGCGGTCGGCGCCATGCAGGTGCTGCTCAGGGATGCGATCAATCCGAATATCGTCCAGACGCTCGAAGGAACCCCGGCCTTTGTCCATGGCGGGCCCTTTGCAAACATTGCGCAGGGAACCAACACCGCAATAGCCACCCGTACCGCGCTTTCCCTGAGCGATTACGTGGTGACCGAGGCCGGGTTCGGCACCGATCTGGGTGCAGAAAAATTCTTCCACATCAAATGCCGGATCGCCGGCCTGCGCCCGGCCGCAGCGGTCATCGTCGCCACCTGCAAGGCAGTGGCCTACCATGGCGGCTACACCGAAAACGGGGGTCTCGGCAACCTTGCCAAGCATATCGAAAATATCAGGCTTTTCGGCCTCGAGCCGGTCGTTGCGATCAATAAGTTTACCGATGACCGTCCGCGCGATCTCAATGCTATTATCCGCTTCTGCGAGAAGAAAGGCACACGGGCCGAGATTGCCGAAAACTTTGAAAAGGGAGGAGCCGGAGCCGTCGGCCTTGCCGAAGCGGTTGTCGACTCCATCAAGGAGAAGGGCAGGAAGTTGCAATTTCTTTACCCCCTCGCTGCTCCGGTTCAAAAGAAGATTGAAACGATAGCCGCAAAGATTTACGGCGCAGACGGCGTTGATTTCGATGCTACGGCGCGAAACAACCTTGCCGGAATAGAAAAAAACGGCTACGGCGGGCTTCCGGTGTGCATCGCGAAGACGCCGCTTTCGCTCTCTGACAATCCGAAACTCCTCGGGCGCCCGCGCAAATTCCGGATCAGGGTAAACGAGGTGCGCGTGTCGGCCGGCGCCGGGTTTGTGGTTGCCATCTGCGGCAACATTGTCACCATGCCCGGTCTGCCGAAAGTCCCTGCCGCGGCGAGAATAAAGATTTTGCCGGACGGGAGTGCGGTGGGATTATCATAAGAATTAGAGTTATTGCCTCAGGTGGGGGAACCATTTACAATGGTTCCCCCTGGCCAAAGCCTCCGCGCCCGCAAAGCCGGGCTGCGGGGTCTTTGGCACACCCCTTCCAGCGGAAGGGGGAAGCGATGTTTGCCTGAAGGCAAACGCTCTCCCCCTCCCGCAACGCCCTCTTTCAGGGTAGAAAAAACAGGGTAAGGCACAAGGATGAAAAAAAAGATGAAGAAAAAATTTTAATTCAAAGTCAAATCAAAAGGACAACCGCGGGTTGTCCTTATGGGTTTACATATTTTTTTTTGTTCTTTCTACCTAATGGGAGCGTTGCGGGGGTACGCGAGCGTTTGCCAAAGGCAAACGTCGCCGCGTACCTCCGCAGGAGGGGGTGTGTCGGAGACGCGGCTTTGCGCGGCTCCGACCAGGGGGAACCAATGAAATTGGTTCCCCCACCAAAGGCATTAGAAATATGAATCTATGATTTTATACCGTTACATTATAAAAGAGCACATCTTCCCCTTCCTTGCCTCGCTGAGCATTATCGTATTCTATTTCATCATGCAGCAGGCGGTATGGCTCCTCGAACGGATAATTTCCAAGGGGCTGCCCCCGAGCGTCGTCCTGGAGGTTTTCCTCATCCAGCTCGGGTGGATCATTGCGCTCGCTATTCCCATGGCGATTCTTACCGCGACCCTCTGGGTGTTCGGGCGCATGTCGGGCGACAACGAGATCACCTCGATCAAGGCCTCGGGACAGAGCATGCTGCCCCTTCTCTTTCCGGTCTGCGCCGCAGCATCGGTCCTGACGGTTTTCCTGGTGTTTTTCAACGACCTCATTCTCCCCGATGCAAATCACCGGACCGCCAACCTGCTTTCGGATATCTCGCGCAAGCGGCCGGCGGCTTTTATAGAACCAAAAATTCTCATCAAGGATTTTCCCGGCTATACCATCTACACCGATGACGTCAACCCGAGAACCGGCGAGCTCAAGGGCGTCCGCATCTTCAGCGACCAGCCCGGGCAGGACCCCTCCTCCACCGTCGCCTCGCACGGCCTTATCCGCATGACTCCGGACCAGGGCTTCCTGGAGCTGACACTCTTCAACGGTGAAACGCACAGCATCTCCCGGAAAAACTGGACCGATTACTTCCTCTGCCGGTTCATGCGCCAGGTGGTGTACATCCAGAACATCGATACCCGGCTCGAACGGACCAACTCGAGTTACCGGAGCAACCGCGAAATGAGCTCCGCGGCAATGCTCGACGAAGTCTCAAAAATCAAAGCCGACGACCAGGCAAGCCTCGACGGCTACCGGCGGGGAATCGATTCGCTCTCCCGCGCGGTTCGGGCTCTGGACTCGCTTGGAAAAACGCTCCCCGCCACCGCGGTAACGGCTGCAAATGCCGCTCCCGGCAGCTTCGCAGGATGGGTTGCCTCTTTACCTCCCCCGCCGCCACCCGCGGTGCATCCCGCACCGCCACCCCCGGCGCAACCGGCTCCGCCGGGTCATCTGGTAGCGAAACGCCCGGCTAAGCTGCTGCCCGCCCGGATGCGCATCTACCCGGAAGGCGGGCCTATCGACAAGCGCGGTAACCCGCTGCGGGGGCCCCCGGGAAAAAAACTTCCGCCGCCTCAGCATAGTCCTGCGGTCAAGCCTCCCCCGCCGGCCGCTCCGCCGCGGGAAGTGTCGGCGACCGCATCATCTCTTGACAAAATACGCGGGCTCCAGGAGACCGCCGAGAACGCACTCCGGAGGATTCACGCCAATCAATCAGTCATCAGCCAGTTCATGGTCGAGGTACATAAAAAGTTCGCCATTCCCATCGCCTGCCTCATCTTCGTGATAATCGGGGCTCCCCTCGGCATCATGGCGCGGCGCGGCGGGTTGACGGTCGGCGCGAGCTACAGCATCTTCTTTTTTATCGCCTATTGGGCATTCCTGATCGAAGGGGAAGACCTGGGCGATAAAATGATCCTGTCGCCCTGGGTTGCCATGTGGGGAGGGAACATTGCCATCGCCCTGTGCGGCGTGGTCCTGCTCATCCTGATGATGCGGGAATCGACCATCCGGATCGACGGCCTGCTGGTATTCTTCAAGAAGACCTTCGGCGGGAAGACCTCCCCGCTTACCAGGATCTCCTCGAGCAGGTTCGGCAGCATCCCGGCCATCGTGTTCAGGGGGCCGAAATGGGCCCTTAAGAGAAGCATCGGTACGCTTCCCATGTATCTCATCTGGCTCTTTACCGGGTACGTGGTGGGAGTGCTCCTCGCGCTCGTGGTCATTTTCGTGGTCATCGATTATGTCAGCAACCTGGGAAGGTTCGAAAAGGCCACCTTCGGCGAGGTTGCCCTCTTCTACTGGTACTACCTCCCGTGGATCGTGCAGATCTCCTTCCCCATTGTCCTGCTCCTGGCGTCGCTTTTCTCAATGGGCAAGCTTGCCAAAAGCAGCGAGCTCATCGCCATGAAGGCCGCCGGCGTGAGTATCCGGCGGCTGACCATGCCCTTACTCTTCCTCGGCGTACTGCTTTCCATCGGCACGTTCTACGGCGGCGAATGGATTATCCCGAAAAGCAATATGCTGCGCAAGGAGCTCAACGACAGCTTCAGCGAGCCCCGCAACTCTCCGGAGCGGAACCACCACAGCCGCACGGCGCAGCACATTATCAAGGAATTCAGGCGGAATTTTTACTATTTCGGCAACAAATCGACCATGTATATGTTCCAGGAGTTCAACACCCTGCCGCAGGCCGCCCGCGGCATTTGGCGGGAGTCCTTCAACTCATCCTCCATCCGCGAACGGGTCCAGGCCGACCAGATGCTCTATGACAGCACGGGATGGCGCTTTATCCACGGCACGATCCGCACCTTTACCGGCGACAGCACCCGGCTGGTTCCCTTCGACACGCTGCGCGATACCGTGCTGCGGGCAACCCCGGTCGATATGGTCGCGCAGATCAAGAGCCCGGAGGAGATGTCCTACTGGGAGCTCGATCGCTATATCCGGGCGGCGCAGCGGCGCGGCGAACCGGTGCTGAAGTACCAGGGCCAGCTTGAGTTCAAGAAGGCGCTTCCCTGGATGAACTTCATCGTCATTCTCCTCGGCATTTCCATAACCGCGCGGGCCGGGCGCAAGGGCTCGGCCGCCCTCTTCGGCATCGGCCTCATGATGACCTTTGTCTACTGGCTCATTTCGCAGTTCGCCATCGTATTTGCCCAGAACGGCCACCTGCCGGTACTGCTCGGCGCCTGGATCGGCAATGCAATATTTTTTGTCCTGGGTTTATTTCTTTTTAGAAAGGCTTCCTCATGAGTCCCCGGTTGAAGGTACTGCTGGTTGACGACGATCACGACACGCTCGATCTCCTTGAGATCATTCTCTATAAGGATTACGAGGTCATTACCGCGGTAAACGGCTTCGAAGGCCTGAAAAAATTCGAGGAGCTGACCCCGGATCTCATCATCACCGATATCATGATGCCGGTCATGAACGGGATACGGTTCTTCAACAGCCTGCGAAAAATCCCCGCCGGTCGAACCGTACCGGTCGTGGCGGTCACCGGCTTTTCGCGGGAGTACCCGGTAAAGAGCCTCGCCAATATGGGGTTCAGCGGCATTATTCCCAAGCCGCCGGACAAGGCGGCAGTGCTCGACCTTCTGGCGCATCTCCTCTCTCCTGCAAATCCACCGGAGGCCCCCGAAGCCCCCGCCGGAGAGCCCGGCTGATGAATATCCCGCCGCTGCGGATGGTAGTGGGCTTCAGGGAGCCCTGCCTCATCCTCTGCGTCGCGGCAATTCTTGTCTGTCATGCCCGCGGCGGATCGGCTTCCGCCTTCGGCATACCGCTCTGCGCAATTGCTTCGCTGGTCATCATTTTTTCCCGATTTTTCACCGCCAGGGTCCCGAAGTCGGATGCCTCCCCCGGAGAACCGCTTCTCCGGCAGTCCGCCCGCACCATAGTGGAAGCCTCGGCGCGGGAGGTAGAGCTTTCAGCGCTCGGCAGCGCCTACCGTAAGGGGCAGTGGGAGGAGACCGAGCAAGAGGTCGACGCCCTGCTCGACGGCTGCCTTGACCTTATCCGCCTTCGCATGGCTCCTCATACGGCCGCGATTTTTTTTCCTGCCGAGGAAACCGGGTACCGGCTGCGGCGGTACTGGTCGCAGAGCGCTGCCGTCAATCGCTTTGCCGAGATTCTTCCCGGCAAGGGAGTGCTCGGCGGACTCCTGAGAGGGGGACCCGGGCCCCTGACCGCCGGCGAAATAGTCAGCGACAGCGCTACGCTCATTTACTATACTGCCGACGCCGGCGTACGATCGCTGGTTGCCTGCCCCATTGTCACCGGCGATACCCTGCGAGGCCTCCTGCTTGCCGACAGCCTGGTCCCCCACGCCTTCGGCGACGATGATCGCGACTTCCTGTCGTCACTCGGCACCCTGGTCGGACGCTCGGTCTGGGGCGCCTACCTCGGCACGCAGCATGCGCTTGAACACCGGCGGCTTGCGGCGGTCTCGGAGATCGAAAAGGAATTTTTCCGGCACACAACCGTCGACGCCATCCTCGATCTCATCGCGAAAATCGTTCCGTTCGTTGCGCCGTGCGATCGCATGACCATTTCAACCCGCATGGACGGCGGCGAGTGCGCCCAGATCCGGCGCGTCTACGGAACCCATACGGAGGGGCTGCTCCGGGCCGGCTTTTCCCTCCTGCACAAGAACCTCGCGGGCGTTCTTTATGTCAAGAATATCTGCTTTACGAGGAATTTCGCGGCCGATCGCTACGAGGTCCGCTACTTTGACCGCGAACCGAAGAACAACCGCTTCGCTTCATTCCTGGCCGTGCCGCTCGGGATCGCCGAGTGCCGGGGGCTTATCCTGCTCGAATCATTCAGGAGCTCCGCGTTTCCGGCGCCTCTCCCCGAAATTCTATCGCGTATCGCGACGAGCGCCGGCCTCGCCATGGAGCGGGTCGTGCTGCTCGAAAGCGCGGCAACGCTCGCCACCCGCGACAGCCTGACCGGTCTCGCGAACCTCCGCCGGTTCATGACCCTCCTCAAGGACGAGATCGTTCGTTCGAAGCGGTTTGACGACCCGCTCGCGCTCATGCTCTGCGACATCGATTTCTTCAAGAAAATCAACGATACCTGGGGCCACCCCTTCGGCAATACCGTACTCAAGGGCCTGAGCACCCTGCTCGAAGAGAGCCTGCGCCAGCGCGTCGATACGGTGGCGCGTTACGGCGGCGAAGAGTTCGCCTGCATTCTTGTCAAGACCGACGTACGGCAGGCACGGGAGACCGCAGAGCGCATCCGCACCCTTATTGCGTCAACCCCCTTCACCTCCCCTTCCGGCACCGAGGTGCGCCTGACCATGAGTTTCGGCCTCGCCGTCCTCGGGGATGAGATTGCAGACCTTGACGCATTGATAGGACAGGCGGATAAGGCGCTGTACCGGGCAAAGGAACTGGGAAGAAATAGAGTGGAAGTTTTCTAGCCTCTGGTGGGGAAACCTCGCTACGCGGGTTTCCCCTGGTCGGAGCCGCGCAAAGCCGCGTCTCCGACTCACCCCTTCCTGCGGAAGTACGCGGCTATGTCTGCCTCGCTAAAGCTCAGCAGACGCTCGCGTACTCCCGCAACGCTCACATGAGGTAGAAAACACAGAAATAAATCTTGATTGGTAAGACATTTGTAGAGGCGACCCGCGGTCGCCTAACCCCGCAGTCTCCTCCATTAGATCGAAACACACAAAAGGCACCAATTCTTTGAAAGCTTTTTCCTTGTCCCCCTTAGAAAGGGGGCGCTGAAGGCGGGGGATTTCTTTTTGTCCTTTGTTTTTTCTACCCTAAAAGAGGGCGTTGCGGAAGGGGTGTGGCTGAAGACGCTTTCGCGGCTTCAGCCCAGGGGGAACCGCCTACGGCGGTTCCCCCACCTGAGCGGTAACAATAAAAAAGCCCCGGCGCTTCTACAAGCACCGGGGCCCACTATGCAACTATTCAAATACTTAATTTACTCGGCCTTCTCCTCCGCTGCCGCCTCGGGGGCCTCGGCCTCCGGCGCAGCTTCGTCGGACGCATCGCCCTGCGCATCGTCGGACTTCTTGCGCGGCGGCTTCCCGACCGGTTTCGCGACTTCCGCCATGGGCTTCAGCGGGAAATTCGCGGTGAATTCGGCCAGGAGCGAAGGATCCTTGTCCTTGAAGTAATCCGTAACGCTGATAACGATCTTGTGACTGTCAAGATCGAATTCCACGACCTCGCCGGGAATCTTGTCGCCCACCTTGTACAGCCGTGAGGGGTGGTTGACCTCGATACCGAGCTGGTTGAGCGGAACGAAGCCTTCAACGTCGTTGGTAAGATTGACAACGACGCCGCGATCGAGGATCCGCACGACCTCGCACTCGGTGATTTCGGTGCCGAGGGCATAGAGCGCCACGAGATTCGGCCACGGATCGTCGCTGAGCTGCTTCACACCAAGGGAGATCCGGCGCTTCTCGACATCCACGTCGAGCACCTTCACCTCAACCGAGTCGCCCTTCTTGACGAGCTCGCCCGGATGGTTGATTTTCTTCGTCCACGACATATCGGAAATATGGATAAGACCGTCCACACCTTCCTTGAGTTCCACAAACGCGCCGAACGCCGCGAGGTTGCGGATCTTGCCGGTAACGATATCGCCGGGATGGAACTCGCCGGGCACCTTTTCCCAGGGATCGGGTTCAAGCTGCTTGATACCGAGCGATATCTTCTGGTTCGCCTTGTCGATCTTGAGCACCATCGCCTCGATGATATCGCCGACGCCGACGATTTTCGAAGGATGCTTGATATGCTGGGTCCATGACATCTCGGAAATATGAATGAGCCCTTCGATACCCTTTTCGAGTTCCAGGAAGGCTCCGTAATCGGTGATCGAAACGATCTTGCCCCGCACGCGGGCCCCCTCGGGATACTTCTCCTCGATGCCCTTCCAGGGATGTTCGCTGAGCTGCTTGATGCCAAGGGAAATGCGTTCCTTGTTTTCATTGAAGTCGAGCACCTTGACCTTGAGCCGGTCGCCGAGCGCCACGATTTCGGAAGGATGGTTGACGCGGCCCCACGACATGTCGGTGATATGCAGCAGGCCGTCCACGCCCCCAAGGTCGATGAAGGCGCCGAAATCCGTGATGTTCTTCACGGTTCCTTCGCGGATCTGGCCCTTTTCGAGCTCGGCGAGGATCTTGCCGCGCAGCGCGGAACGGTCCTCTTCGAGGATCACGCGGCGCGAAACGACGATGTTCCGGCGAACCTTGTTGACCTTGATAACCCGGAATTTGTAGGTCTGGCCGAGGATCGTGTCCATATCGGGAATCTGCCGGAGGTCGATCTGCGACCCCGGGAGGAACGCATCGATGCCGAACAGGTCGACAACGACGCCGCCCTTGATACGGCGCAACACCCTGCCTTCGATGGTCTCCTGCTTTTCGTAGCTGTCGAATATCCGGTCCCATACCTTGAGAAAATCGGCGCGCGATTTGGAGAGAATGATCTGCCCCTCGCTGTCTTCGACCTGTTCGAGGTAGACGTCGATCTCATCGCCGGGCTTGAAATCCTTTACATTCTTGAATTCGAAAAGCGGAATGATGCCTTCGGACTTGAAGTTGACATCGACAATCACCTCTTTGTTGGTGATCCGGAGGATCTTCCCGCGGACGACCTGGCCTTCTTCGAGGCCGTCAAGCGACTTGTTGTATTCCGAAAGCGCACTCTCCACCTGATCCGGGGTGTAATACGCTTCTTCGAAATCGCTCAAATCGACTTCCTGACCCGATGAATCGACGCCTTTACCGATTTTGTTTTCTTCCGATGGTGAGTTGGTCATACCTTCGACTGCTCCTGCCTGTAGGGGTTGAGGTTGTTTAGTTTCGGTACCGCGCCTGCCTTGGAGGTACGGTACCGCTTTATTGACAATATAATCGACCTGCTCGTCCAGGGTCATGCCCGTCGTATCGAGGGACTCGGCATCCGGGGCCTGACGCAGGGGGCTTAAGTCCCGGGTCGAGTCCTTCCGGTCGCGCTCCGCTATTTCGGCCGCCAGTTCCGCGGTCGTCTTGACGACTCCGAGCGCCTTGAAATCGAGCTGCCGCCGCTTCGCCCGTTCCTCCGGCGTGGCGGTCATGAAAAACTTCAGCTCGGCAGCGGGGAACACGACGGTGCCGATGTCGCGGCCCTCGCAGACGATGGACCTGCCCTGCGCGATCTCCCGCTGCTGTTCGACCAGCTTTTCCCGGACTACCGCCGGGGCACAGTACTCGGAAACTCTCCCGGTTACCGCCTCGCTGCGGATAGCCTCGGTCACGTCCTCGCCGCGAAGAAAGATCCGGGAGACGCCGTCCTTTTCCTCAAACCTGATATCGGCAGATGCCACCGCAGCTGCAAGTGCCTTATTATCATCAACTTCGATGCCTTCCCGGAGGCAGCGCAGCGTTATCGCGCGGTACATCGCGCCGGTATCAAGATAGGTGATGCCAAGCCTGGCGGCGACCGCCCTGGCCGTCGAGCTCTTGCCCGAACCGGCCGGGCCGTCTATGGCGATAATCATTTAAATCCTGTTCTGAAACCATTCAATACTTATAGATCGACAAAACTATGTAAAAATAGTCGGAGCGGGGGGCAAAATGCAATCGACCACTCATTTAATATCAAATGCCTTTGATGGGGGATCCTTTTAAAAATGATTCCCCCTGGAGTAGAAAACATATAAAAACCTCACCTTGCTTCCTTTAGTAATCTTTAACTTGGGACTTCCAACTTGTAACTTTTTTTAAAACCGTGTGACCCTGATCTCCGATCCAGGTGCTTTAAATTTTGCCCGACTCATTAGGGCACGGCACGCCGTCCCCTACGGATCCATCAATCCAGGGCAACCACACAGGGTTGCCCCTACAAAATCTTTCATGTGTTTTCTACCTTAAAAGAGGGCGTTGCGGGAGGGGAAGGCGTGAGTCGGAGACGCGGCTTTGCGCGGCTCCGACCAGGGGGAACCGCCTGAGCGGTTCCCCTACCAAGGGCTTGTAGAACAGTTTCCCCACCTGGGCAGGATCTAATTTCTCAAGATTTTCTAGCTTCAACAGGCGTGACCCGGTGAAGCGGAAATATTGCTATTTGCAGGATGGGTTTTATTATATTGTAGAGCCTGTTAATGGATTCTTTCGCCCACTATCAAGGAGGAGTTATGAGGCATTTTATTCTTGCGGTATTGATTCCGTGCTCGGTGTTTGCGCAGACGCTGGTTAATTCTTTTGCTATAGATACAAGCAAATACACTACAAATATATACGTGTCTGAGCAAGATCTGATGGGCAACTCAGATGCGCCATGCATGAAAAAGGACTCTTCAGCAATTGATATTTATAACTATTTAGGTACCATGGTATCCTTTAATATTCCCCGTTCCTGGAATCAATCAAAGTACATTTTAGAATTTTTTATCTATAAGGGTTTTATCACTAACGATTCTGCGTGGGCATTCGTAATAGACGAAATCGATAGTTCACGAGTCGATTCGGCGCTTACATTGTCAGCTTCATTCAAGGTGTACAATATCAATGGAACACTGCTATTAAGCGGCCAAGGCGGCGGAAACTTTGGTACCGATGGGGTAAGAACCTATTTTATAGCTGAGAATGCTTATGTAAACCCTGCCACTTATAAGGTTTGGGTTTTCCGCACCAACATCGGCGCCGTCCTTCCCGGCGCGGCAAAGCAACGCGCCGGCGTAGCGGCCCCCTCCTATTCCATCGCCCCATCCGGCGCATTGCGCGTAAACTTTCAGCCCCTTGGAAACGGCAAAACGTCTATCCAGCTATTTGATATGGTGGGCCGGACTGTCTATGCCGGCATTGTTCCGACAACCGCCGGAGCTCCGTCGTCCTTCACCATTCCGGCGGCAAACGTGCCGGTCAGCCCGTTTGTCGCCAAAATCAGCAGTGGCGGGGCTGCGGTATCGGAGAAGATCATTCCAATGCGATGATCGGGAATTGCACTATCGGTAATTGCTGATTTGGAATAGTTACCAGTGTAAAAAAATTATTACCTCCCGGACGCATCATAATTATTTATTGTAAAGAACTATATCGTCTGCATAATATGGCTCGAAGGTATTCGGACCGCCGGGACCCCGGAATACGAGCAACCGATCGATGCCGGGAAAAGGCAGGTATGTACCGTTATACTGAGGCAAAGGCATTTTATTGACTTCTACGTTGTCGACGAAATAGGTGACGGCGGAATCGCTGGTGGTGTCGTTCAGGTTGACCAGCACATTGCATTTGTACCAATGCCTGGGCTGGATGGGAATGCCGGTGAGCAGTCTATCGGTCTCGGGAATGGCCTGATAAGCATTGAAATAGGTTGTCTTCAGCACATTGGTCGAGTCGAATCCCAGCCCGAACCCCGGCGTCAGCCCTCCGGAAGAGCCCGAATTTTTCCCGATCCATACAGTAAAATCGATGCCTGACGTCGCCTTTGCCAGCAGGTAGAATTGGACGCCGACGATGGATTTAGTCAGGGGAGAACCCAGGGGGTTTATTTCGAATTGCAGAGCTTCCGAATTCGAATCGGAAGTAAGCGAGTGCGTTCCGGTATAGAACGTATCGGTGGTATACCGCATCTGTGGATAAATCCCCCCTTCGGTCCAGGTCGCAAATTGAGATTGCCATATCGTATCGGTATTCTTATTTTCGAATCCATCGGCGTATACAAGGGTGTATCCCGAAGGAGGCAACAGGGATGGATCTCCGGTAATTCCAGTTGTGGTAAAGCTCCATACGCCCGACCAGGAGCTGGTCCCGGCCGCATTGGTCGCGCTAACCTCCCAGTAGTAGAGAGTGTTGCCTGCAAGACCGTTGAGCGAAGCTGCTGCCGTTGTCAAGCCCATCTGGCTCAAAACTACCGGTGAAAAGGTCGATGAAGCCGATACCTGG
The DNA here is from genome assembly GCA_963803935.1 of uncultured Fibrobacterota bacterium. GTDB lineage: Bacteria > Fibrobacterota > Chitinivibrionia > Chitinivibrionales > Chitinispirillaceae > BOG-1184. The sequence continues at coordinate 20,897 of CAWDOZ010000126.1, forward strand.
ACGTTGTATGCCGTTGCGCCCGCTGCCGTTTCCCAACCCAAAGTTAGCGAAGCACTTTGTCCGGTCGAACTATTCGTCGGACTGACAAGAACCGGCGCAGCGATAATCGTTGAAAAATGCCATACCGCCGACCACGCGCTCTCGCCGGAGCTGCTCATGCCTCTTGCCCGCCAGTAATAGGTTGTATTGGATGCCAGGCCGGCGATCGAGGTTGATATTGTCGTCGAATCGCCAAGGATCATCGAATCATCGACCGACAGGCTCGAAAATGCATTGTTTGTCGATATCTGCACTTCATACATCTGAGCGTCGGCTGCTTTTGTCCATGCCAGGGTCATTGGCTGCCCCTGACCCATCGAGCCGTTTCCCGGCGAGTAAAGCATGGGTGCCTGTAATGCCGTATTGGTCTGCGGATTGCCATTTGAACTAGAATTGCTGCATCCGCCAATAAGCAGAAAAGCAGACGCCATCCCGAAGATAGCAATTCCCGATTTTATCGAAATAAATGATACCCTCATTGGAAACCTCCCTGCAAACAATTATGGAAAGTGATTATGATGGATTTCCATTCATGATATTTGCCGGAATCTATTATAAAAGTCGGCAATACCTCGCGTCGGAAAAAATATGAATTCCGGCAGGCTATTTGCCGCAAGTAGCTCCCCCACACACAAAAAAGGCACAATTATGCACCCCCGGGCAAAACCCTTTTAAAAATAAATCAGCCCCTCACCGGTACAGGTCGCAAATCCCGGTGAGGGGCTTCCCTGAATCGAACAGCGGATATACTTCCGCCATTTCCTTCAGGACAGCGGGGGAGATTTATAGCGTACCGGCCGCTCCTGCATTACCTCGCAAGAGCGATATGATCGCTGTACGCGCGATTACCGAACTGCAGCCTGATGATGTAATTGCCGTTCGATACCCGCTGATTGCCATTGTCCCGGCAATCCCAAACCTTATAATACGACCCGCCCTGCATGTACTCATGCCCGAGCGAGCGAATCTCCCGGCCCTTCATGTCGAAAATGCCGAGGTCAATCATAAACGATCCTGGCAGCATGAAATCGATTTTAACTTCGTTTCCGGTGACGATCCCCTGCTCCCAGAGATTCCTCTGCGATTTGAGAATCGGGATCGTCTGATTCCGGACTGCCGCCGGGATATATTTGGTGCCGCCGGGCATATTGACAGCAGAACTATCCAGGGCTATGACCGAGTCGGGACCGGTGGTATCGGTACCCGCCCACGATGTTTCCCAATACGGAGAAGCGGTGTAATTGGTATGCAGCGTGTAGGCCTGGACATAGCTGGTAAGCGTGGCCAGAGTCCCTGCATTGGTAAAACCACTCAGAAAATTGATTTTGGTCAGGTCGTAATTGCCGAAGCCGGCGTTGTTCATCCACATGAGATAGCGCAGATCGGAATATGACGGCGTAACCGGTACCGAGGGCTGCGGCACTATTTCGGTATCCGACAGGCCCACGAGTTTTGCTACGCAGCGGTCGACGGCCAGACTATCGGTGCCGGCAATCGCACAGTATTGCAGGACGCCCGTGCCGCCGGTGGGGCCCTGTCCCTGCATGCCTTGCCAGGCATCGCAAATCGCGAGGTCGGGATGGCCTATGGGCATATACTCGCTGGCATTCTGGAAGATGTTCCATTCGAGAACCTGGTCCTCACCGGTAGAAGTTCCCGTGGGGGCTCCATCGTGCATGGCCTGCTTGGAGCTTGATACCGTGGCATTCGTACGCTTGCTGGTATAATTGCTCGGGATCGTGATGAGCGGCATCCCCATGCTGCAATTCTTGGTGGTACAGGTAATGACCACGTTATTATGGGCCTTAGGCCGGCAAACCGATATGATAAAGCAATTCGGATCGAGATAAATCGGCGCCGCATAGATGGCATCGGTAGTTTTTAGATCGGTATGCCAGAGATGTCTCGTAATAGGGGCGAATATAGAGGTCGCTCCGCCCGGCCAGGTGAGGTTGGTGTTCAGATCGACGATCGTGACGCCGGTATAGTTTGTCGTCAGCGCCTTGTAATTTGCGGCGTTAAACATAGTGGTTGTGAGGGAGGCGCCCGCTTCGCATATATAAATTGGATAGGTCGCATTGATCGACTGGATGACTTCAATGAGGCCGGCAAGCGCGTAGTAGGAGGTGCAGGCGAGCGGATAACCATCCGCGTCGTTGGTACCGGTGCCGACGCAATTCGGCTTGAGGATGATTTTCTTTCCCGCCGTAATCGCGGCCTGGATGTTTGTGGTAAACGGCGCCACGATGTCCTTGATCAATTGCTTGTGCGCAAGCGTCGTGGTGGTTTGCCCGCCGTAGGTGGAGCTGCCGCCGATAAATGCGACGCTGCTGGTTGCCGACGCCGGATACTGATTCGCAAAGGCGCTCTTCCGCAACATGCTCGCGCCGCCAACGAGCGCAGCCGTACCAATGGACGAATTCTTCAGGAACTGCCTTCTGTTGAGACTCATACGACCTTCCTTTCAAACAAAGAGAACTTTTATGTTGTTGGGAATGAGGATTGATGCCCTATCGGTCGATAGCCTTTATTGACGCCGCTCTTTGCATAGGGGGAGGAGCCGGCAGGCGCCTCCCCCTGATTTAAGAGAGGTTGCAGAGCGACTAACGCTCCAGCATAATGGTCTGTATTTTTTCAATTCCTCCTGCCTTGAACCGCACCAGATAAAGGCCCGGGGCAAGGTTAAGGTTCTTAAAAGCGAGGCTGTACCGACCCGCCGCCTGCATTTTGTCGACGACAAGCGCCTTCCGGCCAAGCATATCGGAGAAGGATAATTCAACTGCACCGGGTTTTACAAGCGAATAAGTAACCACCCCGCTCCTGACCGCAAAGTCGGTTTTTGCAGCCGGTCCCGGTTCAAGACGACACCGCGGTGGCAACGGTCTTGAAACTCCAGGGAGCAGTCCATGCGCTCGTCACCGAATTCAGCGTCGCATTCATTTGCCAGAAGTACGTCATGGGCTCTTTAAGCCCGGTTACCGCAAACGAGGTTACCGCTATCAGGTTCGTCTGGTCGATAACCGTAGTAGCGAAAGTCGAGGAAGTTGAAATTTCGAGCTGATACGTTGCCCCGATCTCCGTCGGCGCCCAATTCAAAGTGGCAGATGTCCCCGCCACCGAGGCACCGTTTGACGGCGAGGAAAGATTCGGAGGAGTCGGTGGAGCTGCAGCGGTAATAAAGGTCCAGTTGGCCGACCACTGGCTGGTGAGCGTGGCGTTGGAGGCATTCAATCTCCAGACGTAATTCGTGTTGTTGGTTAAAGCATTCAAAGGAAGGGATGTTGCCGTTATACCGGACTGGGTGAATATCGTGCTTCCCCAGTTCGGGTCAATCCCGAACATAATGCTGTACGAGGTCGCACCATTCGAGGGATACCAGTTCAGGGTCGTCGTTACCGGCACATTAAGCGTTCCATTGGTCGGTGATGAGACCATTGGCGGGAGGAGCCCTGTTGTAAAGCTCCAGACGCTCGACCAGCCGGTAGAGGTCGGCAGCGTATTCGCCATAACTTGCCAGTAATAGGTCATATTGCCGAGAATCACGAGCCCGCTGGGTGCATTGTAATCGGTGCCGATGGTGGTATTCAATACCGTTGTCGAAAAATTGGAAGCGGTTGACACCATCAAGGTGTACGAAGCGGCCCCGGGATAGGCGTTCCAGATAAGCGTCGGCAGCGCCGACAGGCCGGTTGTGCCGTTGGTCGGCGAGACCAGTACCGGCACGGTCGAGGTGTTCATGATTACCAGACTATCGCCAGGCTGCTGGTTCTGGTAGCACAGCCTGATCCAGTCGCTCGAACGGGCGACATTGTCGATGCGAGCTTCGCAGATGGAGCCGCCGAGCTTCAATCCTGCATGGCCCCCGCCGTGTTTCCCGAATACCGTTCTTACACCGTTGTTGCCGCCGGTCCAGGCAAGGGCGTTGGTTGCCGGCACCATCACCACCGAATCGCCATTATAGTAGATATTGGTATAACCGGCTGTGGGATTGATAACAATGGCAACATGCCGCCATCCCTGGTGAAGACATGCCATACCGCTCGCATTGGGATACCCGTTAATCGAATTGCCGCTTTCGGACTGGGTGGGCCAGCCATAGTTGTTCCACTGTGTCCCCGAACCGAACCAACCCGTGCAAAGCGAGTCTGTACCGGTTCCGGTTCCGCCGGCATCGTTCATGCTCGCATAATCTCCCATTGACATGATGCATCCAAGATGGCCGTTGCCCCCGGTATTTGCCTGGTCGATACTATCGACCCGCACCCATGCCGACATCGTGACCTGTGCCGGATCACCGAGAAGGCTGGCGACCGTAATAGAATCTCCCGCGAGATAGGATGTGGAGGTACCGTAGCAATGAACAGCGACCGCTCTGTCGAATACCCCGGTCGTATCCGTTACCGTTCCGCTGGGAGTTCCATTATTTCCCTGCCCGGTGGCATCGTAGAGCGTTGTACTGCTGCTCAACTTATTGAGATGGAGAACCATGGCGAACCCGTTGGCAGGAACAAATACATTGGCCGAATCCGACGTTGTGGCGGCTGAGCTCTTACCCCACCACATCCTGATAGCCTGGTTCACATTGTTCCCCTGCACCGAATCGGCCTTGACCCATATGATAGCCGTCTGGGACGCCTGATTGTATTTGTTGAGTTCGTAGGGAAGTTGCCCGGTATCGCCTGCATGGGAAAAGCGCAGGTCGCCGCCGTTGCTCTGCGCCGTTGCAAACACCGCTGCAGCATTGATAGAGGTGAGGCGGATCAGGACCGGAAAATTGTGCTGCGTGGTCGTCGTGTTGGCCCCGGTCGAGGACGTATTCAGAATAATAGTGGTGTTATATTTCCACGTGGACAACGTATCCGAAGCATACAATTGAAAAGATGCGATGAGCAGTGAAGCCATGGCGAGCAGTACTGCAACTTTCTTTCTCGTAACCATACGTCTCCTTGATCGTTGTTGTTGTTCTTTTGTAGATGGTAAAGCACCAGGTGTCCCGATTACTTATTAATAATTTTCCGCTTTTATCTCCTCCCGGGTATAAACAGGTGGACAATGTATAATAATGCGTTTTTATACCGTGGTTGTGCATTTAATCAGGTATCCGCCATGCACCTTATTACTATTCCATTATGCAGCATAGCAACAAACCAATCAATGCATGCATACTTCCCCGTTAAACCGCTCATGGTGAGCATGTCGAA
>CAWDOZ010000127.1:0-24342 GCA_963803935.1 uncultured Fibrobacterota bacterium
CACCCGCCCTGACCCGGCAGTCGTGCCGCGTCTTGTACATGCGTTGGTAAACAATCCCCATGCGGCGGGCGGATCGTTTCGGGCCCGGTACACGGATGCTGCGAAGCGCTACCGTTTCACCGCCCTCTGCAACGACCTCCGCGCCCGGTTGACCGGCATCTCCTTCGGCGACCAGGCGCAGTTTTTCCGCAAGGAGACTGTAGCAGGGGAGTTGCCCGGCTACAAACTCATGGAAGACATCGAGATCTCCCTCCTCATGAAGGAGCGGGGAGCCGTGCTCCACCTTCCGGAGGGCCTCGAGGCGTCAACGCGCAAATGGAAACGGGACGGCTATGGAAGAAACTTCTTAACCGTAACTCTCCTTACGGCCGCGTACCTGGTCCGGCGACGGCTCGGCGCTGTTTCGAAGGATTGCGGGGATTTTTACCGGGCCTACTACGGTCCGAAGGTTCGGGGGGCCGGGCAATGACCGGACTTTCCGGGTGCGCTACGGTTGTCTTTGCAAAGGTTCCGCTATGGGGAACCGTCAAGACACGGCTGGCGGCGGCGCGGGGGGAGGATTTCGCGCTCAAGGTCTACCGCGAGCTCCTGCAGCAGACGGCGTCGGCGGTTGCCTCCCTGCCGCACCATGTCGCCTTTGCCGGGGATGCCGGCGCCGGAGAACTGGCGGATTACTTTCCGGAAGCGCTTTCGTTTTTCGCCCAGCAGGGCGCCACCCTTGGAGAGCGGCAGAAGGGGGCGTTTCTGCACTGCCTTGAACTCGGCCACACCGCCGTCTGCATTATCGGCTGCGATTGCCCTTCGCGAACCGCCTCAGAGATCGCGGCATCATTCGACCTGCTGGGGCGCGGCTGCGATGCCGCTTTCGGTCCGGCACAAGACGGCGGATACTACCTGATAGCGGGATCGGCCGGTGCCGCCGGGCTCTTCGATGTCAATGGATGGGGGACCTCCTCTCTGCTGCGGGAAACCCTCGAACGGGCGAAGTGCCTCGGTCTCAGCTGCCGGCTGCTTAGAGAGCTCTTCGATATCGATACCCTTGAAGACTATTATCGCTGGAAAGAGGGCGTCCCATGAAAATGCCTCCCCTGTATTTCAACTGGCTCCAGCAGGACGCTCCCTCCGGGGGTGTTGACCGCTATCCCGAGCTGACGAACCGATTCGAAACTTCGGTGCCCTTACTTTACTGCATCGGCGACCTGACCGGAATACCTCTTATCAAGCTTGCCGCGGAGTCGGGCCACGAATTCGTCGGGCAGCTTGCCGCCGATGACCGGTTCAACCGTCAACGGCGCGGCAACAACGACCCCGATTGCCTCGATCTCATTATCATCGGCGGGGGACCCTCCGGGGTATCGGCCGCGCTGGCGGCAGGGGACCGCGGATACCGGTACCTGCTCCTCGAATCCTCCCGCCTGTTTACGACCATCGCCAATTTTCCCGTCGGGAAACCTATTTACGTCACGCCAGCCGATCCTCCCGCACAATCCGGCCTTACCTTCACCGATGGCACCCGGGAGACGCTTCTTGACCAGCTGCAAAACGCTCTCACCGGAAAGCGGCTGGCGGTTCGCGAGGGGGAGGCAGCCCTTACGATCCGGCAGGAAGGGGGGGCATTCATGGTGGACACCGATCGGGCAACGTACCGCGCGCTTGCGGTCGCGATCGCCATCGGAAAATCCGGCAATGCCCGCCGGCTCGGGGTGCCGGGGGAAGACCTGCCCCGGGTTTTTAGCCGGCTGATCGATCCGGGGGCATACCGCGACCGGGATATCCTGGTGGTGGGCGGCGGCGACAGCGCGGTCGAGGCCGCGGTCGCCATTGCGCGGAACGGAAACCGCGTCACCATCTCCTATCGTAAAGCCGCCCTCGCGCGGCCGAAGGAGTACAACCTTGTTGCTTTCGGGGAGGAAGTAAAGAAGGGTTCGATAAAGCCGAGACTCGAGTCCACGGTACGGGAGATCCGGGAGGGGGAGGCGGTTCTTGCCACGCCCGGCGGCGACGAGACTGTGCCGGCTCATGCGGTTTATGCCCTTATCGGTTCCGAACCGCCGCAGGAGTTTTTTAAACGCAGCGGCATTCGCCTCCAGGGCGAACGCCATCTCATCGACCGGGTCGGCGCCGCCGCGCTCCTGCTCTTCGCGGTCATGCTCTATTTCGGGAAGAAGTCGCCTTGTATCAAGGTAAACGGCATCGGAGATTTTTTCAGCCTGCCGGCAGCCATGGTGCACCTTCCGTGGCTGCAGATGGTCGACGGCCTGCTCGGCTGGGTCGGGTTCCTCGGCATGACTATCTGCGGCGCCGGGCTTATAGTCCATGCGGCGCTCAACCCCCGGCGCTACTGTACCCCCGGGTGGAATGCCTTCAAATACGCCTGCTATGCGGCGGTGGCACTTTTCTTCAGTTACCTCTACCTTGAATTCAAGCTGCTCGGAAATACCGTTCTCTTTCCGGATATGGGAGAGTGGTATACCGCTCTTTACTCGCTGACGGTTGTCGTTTTCGGCCTGCGACGGATGCGGGTACGGCCTACCGGGTATATAAGGCGGCAGACCGCGGCGCTCATCGCCTTTCAGGTCGGCCCGCTCTTCCTGCTTCCCCTCTTCATTCTTCCGTTTGCCGACAGCCACGGGCTGCTCGGATCCTGGATAGCGGCCAACGTCTTCCCCGATCACTCGTATTGGCGGGCGTACGGCTTTGTTCTTGCATGGCCGCTCTTTATTTACAACCTGGCCACCGGGACGCCCGCACTCTTCTGGCTGGTGCTTGGAGTCGTGCAGACCTTCGTGATCATCCCCGCGATTGTTTACAAGTGGGGCAAGGGAGCCTACTGCGGATGGGTATGCCCCTGCGGCGCGCTGGCGGAAACCCTCGGGGACGAGTATCGCACCCGGGCGCCGCACGGCAGGGTCGCCAAGAAAGCGGAGAATATCGGGCAGGTCGTACTATGGTATGCCGTGCTGGTTACCGTCGCCTGCCTGGCTGCCGGGCGGATGGGGAGCACCCTTTCCCGCGGGATGTCCGGCAGCTATGCGCTCCTCGTCGACACGATTTTCGCGGGGGTCATCGGGCTCGGCGTGTATTTCTCCCTTTCCGGCAGGGTGTGGTGCCGGTATTTATGCCCGCTCGCCGCGCTCATGCATATCTATGCCCGTTTCTCCCCGTACCGCATCATGGCGAACAAGAAGCGGTGCATCTCCTGCGGCGTCTGCACCAGGGTCTGCCACATGGGCATCGATGTCATGAATTTTGCGAGCAGGGGCGTGCCCATGAACGACGTCGAATGCGTACGCTGCAGCGCCTGCATCGTCAACTGTCCCTTGCAGGTGCTTACCTTCGGCGGGGTGGGGTCGATCGATCCCGGCAACACGAGCTACCGAAAGGGTGCACTACCCCTGACGCCGGGTTGGAGGAGCGGGCTTCAGCAAAAAAATATCGACATGCTTCTGTCCGAAGAGGCCGGGGCTTTAAAGGGCGGGAAGATAATTGTAGAATAGGGGGGAACCTCATCAGGGGAGACCATAGTGAACGGAACCGCCTTTGCCCTCGACGGCATACCGAAGCCGCCCCCGCAGCTCCTTGTCCGCGACGAAGTGCTTTCGGAATGCCGAACCGACCTTGTCGGGTATGTCAATTCGCTGCCGGCCGCGACGCCGCCCGGGAATACCGACCCGCGGCTCCTTGCGGCTCAGCTCTACCTCCTGCTCGGGGCACGGCGACCCGCGGTCGCGGCGCTCGAGGCGATCTGCGGCGACCCGTCGGCAAGTGCCGCCTCCGCCGGCGCAGTCCTGCGCTCGGGCGACGAACTCGAAACCATCTTTACCGTCAACGGCGAGGCGTACCGGTATTTTTACGCGCTTTACAATCATACCTGGCGGAACGAACGCATCGTGGAGGTGCCGCTTGCCGAACGGTTTCTCCGGGAGCATCCGGGCAGCACGCTTGAAATCGGCAACGTGACGGGCCATTACTATTCGCATAACCATACGGTTGTCGACAAATACGAAAATGTGCAGGACATCGTGAGTGCCGACATCCTCGGATACCGCGCGGAAGAGCCTTTCGATACCATCCTCAGCATTTCCACGCTCGAACACATCGGCCGGGACCACTGCCCCGACGAAACAAAGACCGTGCGGGTCTATGACCATATCGTCAACAATCTCCTTGCCGAAAACGGGACTTTCATGTTCACGGTGCCTGTCGGGTTCAACGCGGTACTTGACAATTACATTGATGCGGGAACGATACGGCCCGATGACCATGTCTGCCTGAAGCGGACAACCGCGGAGAACGACTGGGTGCAGGTGGAGTGGAGCGAGGCGAAGAAGAGCCGGTACATGAGCCCTTTCCACTGTGCCAATGCGCTCTATGTGGGTTTCGCCTATGGCAAAAAGAGGGAATAAAAAAGCGGGGGAGGATTTGCGGGATAATGCTCTCCTCCACCCGCGGAACAGGACTGCGAGGCGGAAACTTCCTCTATAATCTAATTACTGCTCGGACAAATGTTCCGGATATTTCCGCATCCTTTTATGTTTTGCTGCCCTGCTATCTAATTTCCCTTCTTCACGTACTCAATTTCAATTCTCCCGATGAACTTCGCCAGCCGCACCGATTCGCTTCCCGAGTCGTCGATAAGCAGGGGGACCCGGTCCCGGAAGGCGGGGAAGACCCCGAGCGTGGGATCGACGAAAAGCCATGAACCGGAGGCCTCGGCAAGATCCCAGGCGTGATAGTAGTACCCTTTACCCGGCATATACACGAGGCCGAGGACCACGCGGGCGGGAATCCCCACGGCCCGGAGCAGGGCGCCCAGGAGGACCGAGTGCTCCCCGCAATCGCCGTAACCCGCCTCGAGGGTTTCGAGCGCGTTGGAGAAGGTCGGGGACAGTTTTTTTACCAGGGTCCGGTACACGTAGCGGAAGCAGCAGTCGATTGAATCGCACCGGGTATGAGCTGCTTTTACCAGTGAGTCCGCAAGGTGCCTTATTTTCGGATTATCCGACTGCATGGTGACGGTCGGTGCGGTGAATCCGGGGAGCGACCGGGGTTGGGCGAAAACCCCTGCAGGGGGGGGACATTGCGAGGGTATGTCGCCGAGTTCCCACGAGGTCCCCTGCCGCCGGTAGTAGGGCAATACCGACGAATCCGGCGCAAGCGCCGAGTCGAGCATCAGCGCTATGCTCTCGTTATCGGCCTGGGCCCGCGGAGCCGGAACCGATAGTGCCTCGGCGATGTCCCAGAGCGAAGTCGCGGAAGGGGGCGCCGGTGCGCCTTGCCTTTTTCGCATAACAAAGGGAAATTGGCCGGAGAAAACCGTGGCGCCCGCGGTATCGATCATGAGGGTATCGAGCCGCCCGACGGCGCTCTGCAGGTCGGTAAATATCCACAGGGCGCCGTTTGCAGCAGAGGGCGTTTCGATGCACCGGGTGACCTCGGTCATCGGAGTCCCGGATGTCAGGTCGAAGGTCGTATCGGAAAAGGTATCCCCGGTTTTTATCGACCGGTTTTTAATTCCCCGGTACATTTCCAGGGTGCGGGTCAGGTTATCGGTAACGCCCTGCACCGGTTCCGTACGCGTCATGCCTCCCGCGGTTACGGAAAGAGCCCAGGCAGCTCCGGAATCGCGTGCAAGATGCCACTCCGAGGTGCCCTCGGCGGCCTTCAGTTTCTGGTCGGCACTCCTGAGGCGGCCGTCGAGCCCGAATACCCGATGATCGGCAGCAAAGAGCCGTTCACTCTCTGAAGCGCCCCCCGCATCGAGGTCGGTTTCGGCCTCAATCGTTCCGGCGGAATCGCTTACGGCATACGACTGGCGGCAGAATCCGACGCACCGCCCCTTCAAATACAGGTCGAGCGTATCGTTGCGGAGTATGCTTTTCCACTCTTTAAGGGCAATTTCCCCGGTGCCGGCGGCCTCCGGGCACAGCGGCAGCAGGCACCCGAGGATCAGGGAGCAGGCTAAACTGCCGGTCAGGAATTTTTGAGACATCGCTCCATCTGTTCCTTCAGCATGATTGGATAGTTTTTGCCAAGCCCCTCGATTTTGGCAAGCAGCCGGGCGGAGAACCGTTCCATGTCGTCGTAGAGCCGCTCCCGTGCCTCGACCCAGAGCTGCCGGAGGGAAATTTCATTGAGAATTTCGTTCGTCGAAATTTCGAAATGAATGGTAGCGGTGCCGGTGACCCGCTTGAAAGCGTCCTGAATCATCTGCAGAACCTCATTGCTGGCGGCCTGCGTGAAATGCGCCCGGAGTCGACGGAGGTTTTCGTCGAGGAGGCGGGCAAAAAATAAGCTGTTGAAAATATAATGGCGGTTTCGTTTTTCCACCATATCGTCATAGTAATACTCGCCGATAACCTGCCCGCCGGTGGTCTTGACAACAGACCTGGGAAAGGGCGGCTTTTCGGCCATGAAGACCCGCGATACCGGCTCGCGTTCCGTGTCGTCGCCGAAGGGGTAGACCTCAGGAATATCCCGTGCCGGCTCCGGAGCCGTTTCCCGGGAAACACGTGCCCTTGCCGCCGCGACTGCGGCCGGAGTTGCCGTTCCGGCATCGGTCGCCGGGCTATCGTTCTCCAGGGACGGCAGAATAATTTCGTAGAGACCATTGACAATTTCGCCCGAGTTGGCGAGGAGCTCCTTGCCCAGCTGCATGTCGATAAGCGAAAGCTCCTGTTCCTTGATTGAAAGCTTTTCGAGTGTCGCGGAGAGCGAGGCGATATCGCGTTTGCAATCGCCGATCTGCTGCCTGATCGAGGCGATCTCCTCGTCGCGCTTTCTTTTTTCCTCGATGAGTCCGCGCGAATCGCGACCGATTTTCCGGAGACGCTCCTCCTTGCCCCGCAGAACGTTGATCTTCTCCTGATAGAAGCCGATCATGATGTCGACGGTGCCGTTGTTCTCGTCACCGAGGGCATTCTTGAGCTCCCAGAGGTGGTTAAGCGCGATTTTGGCGTTTTCTTTTTCGCCGTTCAACAGTTTTTCGGCAATGTCGCCCATGGTCGTCGATGCCTTGACGGCGCGCGCATCGAGAATAATCGAATAGAAACGATTCGGATCGATGGCGGCATTTACCATGCCGGGGGGAATTCCGGGGTTACCTGGTCCGGGCATAAACGGTCCTCCATAAACGGAATTGCGAGTTTACCGGCAGGCATCGCCCGGCTTCGGCTCGTCTCCTGATAAATAGTTTCCCGGGATTCACCCGATCAAGCCCCTTTCCCGGTGCAGACAGCTACCCGATCGCCCTCTTCGCCGCATTGCCCGGTCGCATCGTGGCGGAGTGCATCGAGCTCGTCGCTGCATAGAGATTGTTTTTTTGCCGCATCAAGGACCTGGAGCGCTTCGCAGGGCCGGCCCAGCTCAAGCAGAATCCGGGCACAGCGGACAGCTCTGCCGGCGCTTAAATTCGGCATGATGGCGAGCATGCAGCGCAGGCAGGCGGCTACATCCCCCTTCATGAGGGCAATCGTCGAAAGTCCCAGCCAGGCGTCAACGCTGCGCGGCTCAAGCCTGACCGCTTTCAGAAAGTACCCCTTCGCTTCGCCGATTTCATCGCGGCTGCAGCAGGCGCGGGCGAGATTGACATAGGCGCCGGAATCGGTCCTCCCGAGTTCGGCAGCTTTTCGAAAGCAGGCAAAGGCCCTGTCGTTCTCGTTTAGGAATTCGAAGGCGACGCCGAGGTTTTTGAGGGCGCTCGGAAATTCCGGGCGGTACCGGAGCGCCCGCTCGAAGGAAGCCCGTGCCTCGGGATACTCTTTCTGGGAAAGGTGCGTGTTTCCCAGATTGTACCAGGCGTCGGCGCAATCCGGGGAAACGGCAATGGCGCGTTTGAAAAGCCTTGCGGCCTCGGCGAGCTCACCACGGATCGCGTGACAGTTTCCCAGATTGAGGAGGGCCCCGGGATTGTCCGGTTCGATCGCGAGCATAGTCCGGAAAAGTCCGGCCGCATCCCCGAAATTTCCTATTTTAACAAACGCCATGCCGGCATTGTTCCAGCCTTCGACCCGCCCGGGCATGAGCCTGGTTAATTTGAGGAATACCTCCAGAGCCTGGGTCCATGCCGCCCGGCGATAGCAGGCATTTCCGTACGATAACAGCAGGAAATAGTCGTCGCCGCTCAGGGCAAGCGCATCCCGGTAGACCTCCTCGGCTTCGTTGAACCAGCCGAGGTCCCCGTAATGTTCGGCAAGTCGCGAGGCTGCCCGGGGATCGGACCGGTCCGCTGTCCAGGATGCACGAAGGTCTTCAAGAATTTTTGCCGGATTTTCCATGATCGAAAGGATAAATCGTTCCAGAACCGGGATAGGGGCGGCGGGGAAGCATCTTCCGGCCATGCCGCGGCGGCTTCCCGTATTATACCATCGCGAGCTCTGTCTGTGAACCGCCCCCTGCACGAGGGTGATAGCCGGTTGAATATTTGTGCCGCGCAGCTTAATTTAAGGGGCATGATGACCGGCAGTTCCCGCTGCTTTTGTTCAGTCAAGAGTACGACGGTGTGACAATACTCCAGCTTATCCGGAAGGAAGTATCATGCAACCTGAAGAGATCCTGAAAGCGCTTGAATACGATGACCGGCAATTTCCCCGCGAAGCGCTTGTGGCCGCCATCGGGAACCCCACGGCCGTTATTCCCGGCCTTATCGGCTTTATCCGTTATGCCCGGGAACATGCTGAGGCTGCTGCGGAACCGGGCGCAAAATTATACATCGGGCATCTCTACGCAATGTTTCTTCTCGCCCAGTCCCGCGCGCACGAAGCATGCGCAACTATTGCAGATTTTTTCGGCAGCCTTCCGGAACAGACCCTCAACGATCTGACCGGCGATCTGGTTACCGAGCAGCTCGACCGCATCCTAGCCTCTGTTTCCTGCGGTGACGATTCGTTCATCCGCGGCCTCGTGGAAAATGAAGAGGCCTTTTCCTGGGTTCGCGCCGCCGCCCTGCAATCCCTGGTCATCATGGTTGACGCCGGATTGAAAACCCGTGAAGAAGTGATCGGCTATTTCGGCGGTCTTTTCAAGGGCGGCCTGCGCCGCGAGCCGTCGCCGGTCTGGTGCCAGCTGGTTGCCGGTACCTCTGATCTCAACCCCGGCGATTTGTTCGACGAAATAGAAAGGGCCGATAATGAAAGGTTGTTCGATACCGAGTATATCTCCATGGGTGAAATCGCTGAGGAGAAGGCTCGGAGCGTCGCGGAGTCGCTCGAAAGGCTTCCCGGAAAACAAGGGAATTCGCTCATTACGGATGCGATAGGCGACCTGGAAAAATGGTCGAACGCCATGCGCCTGCGGGACCTTTCCGGAAAGCTTGACATCAACGATATCGCGGGATTTAATCTCGGTGAAATATTATCCCATAAGGTTCCCGGCCGCGCAGCGCCCAGGCCGGGACGGAACTCCCCGTGCCCGTGCGGCAGCGGGAAGAAATACAAGCAGTGCTGCGGAGCCGCGAAATGAAAAGGCGGAGTTGCTGGTCTGGTGGGGAAACCTCGCTTCGCGGGTTTCCCCTGGCCAAAGCCTCCGCGCCCGCAAAGCCGGGCTGCGGGGTCTTTGGCACACCCCTTCCTGCGGAAAGGGAAGGCGATGTTTGCCTATGGCAAACGCCTTTCCCCTCCCGCAACGCTCACATTGGATAGAAAAAAACCGGAAAGACATAAAAGACAGGAAAAGTAAGGAAAGCAGAACCGGCAATCAAAATGAAATTGAACATTCAGCCCCGGTCTCCTGTATGTAAATCCAGGGTGAGGCGTCATTATGCAAAAAAAGCCAATTAAACCGCGCGTTAAAATCTCAAAGAAATCCGTTCCTCTCAAATCGCAATTCGCCGAGGTTACGAAACTTATTCTCATCGGCAGGCGCAAGGCGGCGGCATCGGTGAATGCCGAGGTGATTACTACCTATTGGCGGGTCGGTGAGTATATCAGCAATAAGGTGCAAAAGGCTGAATGGGGTTCCGGAGTGGTAAAAAAGCTGGCTGAGCATCTTCAAAAAGCCTTCCCGGATGTACGCGGATTTTCCGATAAAAATTTGTGGCGAATGAAGCAATTCTTTGATTTATATACAGGTTACGAAAAACTCTCAACAGTGTTGAGAGAAATAGCGTGGTCTTCTCATTTGCATATAATGGCAAAAACGCGAACCCGGGAAGAGCGCGAATTTTATTTACTGACCGCTATACGGGAGCGGTATTCTGTCCGCCAACTTGAGCATGCGTTGGACAGCAGTCTTTTCGAGCGTTCGGTTGCTCCCCGGGCAAAACTCTCAACAGTGTTGAGAGAAATGCATCCTGAGGCCGAATATGTGTTCCGCGATTTTTATTCGCTGGATTTTCTTGGCCTTCGCGATGGTTATTCGGAGAAGGACCTGCGAAAATCCATTGTCCGCTCACTCAAAAATTTTATAACCGAATTCGGCAGGGACTTCGCGTTCATCGGCGAAGAGTATCGTATCCAGGTCGGCATGAAGGACTTTTTCCTCGACCTCCTGTTTTATCACCGCGAACTGCGCTGCCTGGTCGCGTTTGAACTGAAGATCGACGGGTTCAAGCCTGAATACCTGGGCAAACTTTCGTTTTATCTTGAAGCTCTCGACCGTGATGTAAAAAAGTCGCATGAGAATCCGAGCATCGGTATCATATTATGCAAAGGCAAGGACGACGAGGTCGTCGAGTACGCCTTGAACCGCACCCTGTCGCCTGCGGCGGTTGCGGATTACACGACCAGGTTGCCGGACAGGCGATTGTTACAGTCCAAACTGCATGAGTTTTTCAATTTATCGGTACGGGAGATGGCGCCGCCCTATGGCGGGGAGCCGGTAATGGGCTTCTAAAAATAATTTGGATATAAACCAATGAAAGCCCGCTAAATGAACATGAATGAACATCAAAAGCGCCTTTGGTTAGAAATGATAAACTTGACTCAAAGCTATATCGAAGGCAAAACAGATGATTTTTATTCGATAGTTGGCAATTTGGAAGGCGCACTTGATGCAGGGGATTTTAAGGACAAAGGAATTGCTAATCAATGGTATGATTGCTGGACTCCTTTAGAAATACGGCGTGCAACCGAAGGTAATCAGGTGACGCGAGAAAAGGCCTTACAAGAACTTGAGATAATGAATCGCTTTCTCAAAGCTCAATTATGCGATAATTCAACGGAGTAAAAAAAGATTTGATAAATGATAATCGGTAAAGATTGCGGTGCTGCTTAGGCAACACGTACCTCCAAGCTTGAGGTAATGAGTTCCCGATGTGTCAATGCCGCCCGCTCTTTCGGAGACATTGTTTCGAGATAGAGGCTTATAGCCTCGCGGATGTTTGCCATGGTCTTATCGAGGGTTTTACCTTGCGTGCAGCAGCCTTCGAGTTCGGGGCAGTAGGCATAATAGCCTTGCTCGTCTTTTTCAATAATGGCATTGAGCTTATAGGATTTCATCGCTGAGGTCCTTTATTGGGTTATGGTTCAAAAATAATACTAAGTTAATGACAGGATGTATAGGGAAAGATGTTGCCTGATGTTTTCCGAATCGATTTTATCGAAGGTCGCGCCCCACATGAGCGCGTGAATTGAAGCAGATGTCAGGTGAATTGCACCAGAATGATTGTTTTGGTTTCATGCCCTTTCCTCCGCGAAGCGATTCTTCCCTCTCCCTTCAGGAGAGGGCCGGCCGCTTTGGGCCAGGGTGAGGTTCGGGTGAGATAAAAGCCCCGCCCCCCTTTCCTTCATCCCTCATCCTTTTCCCGCGGCTCCCCCCGCCGGTCGTTCGTCCGTCGGATGGATGCCCCGAGGGCGGCGAGGCGGGCGTCGATCTGCTGGTAACCCCGGTCGATCTGCTCGATATTGTAAATGGTACTGGTTCCTTCGGCAGAAAGCGCGGCAATAAGCAGCGCCATTCCCGCCCTGATATCGGGCGAAGTGATCGTCGCGCCATAGAGCGGCGAGGGTCCGGCAACCACGGCACGGTGCGGGTCGCACAGCACGATCGATGCTCCCATGGAAATGAGCTTGTCGACAAAGAACAGCCTCGATTCGAACATCTTCTCATGGATGAGGCAGGTGCCTTCCGATTGCGTGGCAACCACCAGGAGAATCGAGAGCAGATCGGTGGGAAAACCCGGCCAGGGACTGTCTTCGATGCGGGGGATCTGGCCGCCGATATCCTTGCGGATCTTGAGCTTCTGCAATCCCGGAACGACAATGGTGCCGCTGGCTTCATCGGCCTTCATGGTGACGCCGAAGCGGCCGAATTGGTAGCGGATCATCCGCAGGTGGCCGGGTTCGGTCCCCTCGATGGTGAGTTCGGAACCGGTTGCCGCGGCAAGCCCGATGAACGATCCCGCTTCGATGTAGTCGCCGCCCACCCGATGATTCGCCGCCGTCAGCTCCCGTGCGCCATGAACAACGAGGAGGTTGGAACCGATGCCTTCAATGGTTACGCCGCACGTTTCAAGGAAGCGGCAGAGCCCCTGCACATGCGGCTCGGAAGCGGCATTGGCAATGGTGGTGGTACCGCGGGCGCCGGCGGCTGCAATCAGCGCATTCTCGGTCGCGGTGACCGATGCCTCGTCAAGGTGAATGTCGGTTCCCTGCAAACCGGTCCGGGGGGCGCTGAGAAGAAAGCTCGTTTCCTGCCGGGCTTCTCCCGACGGGAGGGTGCGCTCGATTTTGAGGCGGGCTCCAAGTTCCTTGAACACGGCGAAGTGCGTATCGAGCCGCCGCCGGCCTATGGAATCTCCGCCGGGTTGCCGGATTTCGGCATGCCCCTTGCGAACAAGGAGTGCCGAGGCGAAAAGAATCGACGCCCTGATGCTGCTCGCTTCTTTGACCGGCAGTTCGGTCCCGGCGATTTCCGTTGCATCGATGGTTACCTGCCCGTCGTTCAGCGGCGAAACCCTGGCGCCGAGAAAGGCCGCAATCGACAGCATGGCGCGCACATCGCCGATATCCGGCACATTGGAGAAGGTAAGCGGACCCCGGCACAGGAGGGAGGCTGCAATAAGCGGCAGCGCCTCGTTTTTATTTCCGGTAACATGAATGGTCCCCTGAAGCCTGCATTTCCCTTCGACGATAAATCCGCTCATGGAGTCGGCCTCGCTCTCATCGGTTACGATCGGACTCTACTCTGGCCGGTCGGGGCAAGGGGTGCATCGACCGGGAAGGATGAAAATAAAACAGAGTTCGCCGGAAAAAAAGTCCGGACCGTATCCGCCCCCGGGGAGCTAAAAAAATATCCGCAATTTATTTAATTTAATTGTATTTTTATAAAGGTAGAAGGCGAGGCGATAGCTCTTCGCGTAGGGTCCTTTGAAAAATATGCTCTGCTTGTGGTCTTGTAATTTCTTGACTAACACTATCAAGTAGGGAATTCCGCTTTAAGCGTTACGAGCATGCCGTCCTATTCCAATAGCGACGGACTTCAAACCGCCTGAGGGAATACCCACCCTTTTCTATGAGAGGGATCAAGAAACTACAGCTGCAGGCAGGGCTTTTTTTTGTGGTTTCTCCGCATTTGCCCACATCTTAATTGCCCTCCGCGTTCAAGTATTTTTTCCCTCTATGGAAATCGCCATTCTCGCCGTCGGCAAAATCAAAGATCCTTCATTTCAGCGCAAAATCGAAGAATATGCCGGAAGAATACGGCACGATATCAAGCTCGAGCTCGCCGAAATAAAGGACAGCGGTCCGAAGGGCGAGAGCGGGAAGTTCCTGAATCATAAAAAACTTGCGGATGCCCATCTCATAGCGCTCGACGAGCATGGAAAACAGTTTACATCGGCCGGTTTTGCGAAGCATCTCGCCGAAATTCCCCGGAAAATCGTCTTTTTTGTCGGAGGGCCCGACGGGCTGGACAAGAGCGTGAGGGAGGCTGCCCACGAATGCGTGGCGCTTTCCGGCCTTACCTTCACCCATGAGATAGCGCGGCTTCTCCTCCTGGAACAGATCTACCGCGCCGTATCAATCCTCAAAAACCGTCAGTACCACCGGGAGTAGGGAGTAATGACCAGGTCTCGCAGCCAGACCCCGGCAGGCCAGCTCGATTTCTTATCGCCTATTGCTGCGGTTAAGGGCTTCGGGCCCAAACGGGCAGTGGCGCTTGCAGATTCGGGCCTGGAAACGGTCGGCGACCTGCTCTACCACTTTCCGCGCCGGTATCTCGATCGTTCCACAGTTATTCCGATCGGCGGACTGGGAAATTTTATCAATACGAGCTGCACCATCACCGGAACCGTCGAGCGGGTTCGTGTCGAGCGATGGGGCAGGGGTAAGTTGCGTGCACTGGTGAAGGATGCCACCGGCGAGGTGGAGCTGCTCTGGTTCGGTACCATGCCGGCCTACCGGACCATGCTCACCCCGGGAGTTCGCGTCATGGCCACCGGCAAGGTGGGGGAATACCGGCATCTGCAGATGGTTCACCCCATGGTCGACAGGATCGACGAAAACGGAGAGGGACAGGGACCGGCATTTTTCCCCCTGTACTCGGTGAGCGAACCGATGCGGGAGGCCGGGATCAGCAACAGGATCCTTGTCCGGGCGATTCAGTGGACTCTCGATTCGGTAACGCGATTCCCTGAAAAGCTTCCCGCTTCTATCACGGCGAAGCACGGATTTTCCCCGCTGGAAAAGTGCCTGCGCCAGATGCATCGGCCGGACGATCCGGCTCTGCTCGAAAAGTTTCGCGATCGTCTGCGGTACGAAGAGCTGTTTAACCTTGCCCTTACCCTGCGTTGGAGCAAACGGAAGTTCGCTCTCCCGGGGCGTTCGATGAAACCGGGCAATCTCCCCGGGCGTTTCAAGGATAGCCTTCCGTTCCGGCTCACCGCCGGGCAGGAAAAGGCCATTGCCGTGCTCTATGAAGACGCGGCATCTCACTTGCGGATGCATCGGCTGCTCCACGGCGATGTCGGGTGCGGCAAGACTCTGGTTGCCTTTTTTTCCTGCTTTGCCTCCCTCGAGTGCGGTTATCAGGTAGCCTGGCTGGCCCCGACCGAAGTGCTGGCCATGCAAACCGGGGCTCGTATAGAATCGTGGCTCGGGCCACTTGGATTCCATTGCGAGATTCTACTCGGCGGCACTGCCGCACCGGAGAAACGTCGCATCCTGGACGATCTCGCTACCGGCCGGTTGAAGTTTGTTGTCGGCACTCATGCCCTGATCCAGCCTGCCGTAAAATTCAGGGAGCTCGGCATGATCGTCATCGATGAGCAGCATAAATTCGGCGCGGCTCAGCGACTGGCCTTGCAGGAAAAGGACGGTGCAGCGGATTTTCTCCTCATGTCCGCAACCCCGATCCCCCAGACTCTTGCAAAAACATTGTATGGCGATCTTGACCTGGTCGAAATCCGGGAGAATCCTGCAGGAAGGCTGCCCGTGAGTACCCATCTGGTGCCCGAAGATCGGCGCAGCGAAATGGAGCGGTTCATCAGGGCGGAGATTGAGGAGAGGCAGGCGGCAGCATACTATGTAGTTCCCCGAATCGGGGGGGATGAAGATGCCGAACCTTCAGCCGATATCGCGGCCACCTTTAAAAGGCTCTCCGGCGGCACTTTCAAGGGTATCGCGGCAGCATGCCTTCATGGCCGCCTGACGAGCAGGGAGAAGGAGCAGGCAATCCGGTCGTTTGCCGATGGTACCATCCGGCTGCTGGTCAGTACCACGGTTGTCGAAGTGGGCGTCGATGTTCCGCATGCCACCTGCATGGTTATCGAAAGCGCGGAGCGGTTCGGCATGGCCCAGTTGCACCAGCTGCGCGGCAGGGTTGGCAGGGGAGGGGCAAAATCGTACTGTTTCCTCCTGGCGTCTCCCTCTGCAGATTCCGAAGCTCTGGAGAGGATTTCATTTTTCTGCCGGCATCACGATGGGTTTAAAATAGCCGAACGGGACCTTTCGCTACGGGGGCCCGGCGAGGTGGCAGGCCTCCGGCAGACCGGCTGGGAGGACCTCCGGATTGCCGACATCGTCCGGGATGCAGAGCTCTTCCGAAGCATTCAGCAGGAACTCGCTGCAATGGCCCGGCCGTGATTTCCGACATTTTCTTCCCCCCGGACCCTGCTATTAATTATATTAATGTACCCATAATTGAAGCTTCCATTCGCGATTCCGGAGCGCTTGCTTCCGGAGGATTTCCTATTTTTTAAGGGCAGGCAGAACGGCGTATGATTGCATTAGTCATCGTTATTTCACTTTACATAGTATGCTCGGCGGTTCTCCTGGCATTTGGAGCGCAATGCTACATTCTTACCATTCTGTTTCTCCGAAAACGCAAGGAGCGGGTGGCATTTCAACGCGCAACCATGCAGTATTATTATCAGAACCCCGATGAAAGCCGCTATCCGCTGGTGGTAACGCAGCTTCCCATGTACAATGAGCGCCAGGTTGCGAAGCGGGTAATAGCGGCGGCCGCTGCGATGGATTATCCCCGGAACCGGCATGAAATCCAGGTACTTGATGACAGTACGGACGAGACAATCGGGTATGTCGATGAAATGGTGGAGCAGTTACGCCGATCCGGCTGCAACATATCGGTAATCCGCAGAACCGACCGGACCGGGTTCAAGGCCGGAGCGCTGCAGAAGGGCCTCGAATATACCAATGCAGAGTTTGTTGCAATTTTCGACGCCGATTTCGTTCC
Source organism: uncultured Fibrobacterota bacterium (assembly GCA_963803935.1). GTDB lineage: Bacteria > Fibrobacterota > Chitinivibrionia > Chitinivibrionales > Chitinispirillaceae > BOG-1184. The sequence goes on from CAWDOZ010000127.1 coordinate 16,630, forward strand.
CCCGGTCGATTTCCTGCGCAAGGCGATGGCATTTTTTGTTGACCGGCCCAAACTCGGGCTCGTCCAGGGGCGCTGGACGCACCTGAATAAGAATTCCTCGCTTATCACGCGAGGTCAGGCCATGGGCATAGACGGTCACTTCATGATCGAGCAGGCCGCCCGAAGCTGGAACGGGCTGTTCATGAATTTCAACGGTACCGCCGGCGTATTCCGGCGCAAGGCCATCGAGGCCAGCGGCGGATGGCAACACGATACCCTGACCGAGGATATGGATCTCTCCTACCGGATGCAGATCGCGGATTGGGAAACCGAGTATGTGCCGGATCTTACGGTACCGGCCGAAATTCCCGAAGACATCAATGCCTTTAAAAACCAGCAGTTCCGCTGGGCAAAGGGTTCCATTCAGACGGCGATCAAAATTATCCCCCTGCTCCGGCAGAAGAAGATGTCGAAGTTCAAGTTCATGCAGGCGGTGCTGCATCTTACCCACTACATGGTGCATCCGCTCATGCTGATTCTTGCCCTGCTGACCATGCCGGTGCTCTATTTCGTTAAGGTCAACCTGCCGATAGCCTGGTTTGTCGGCATCATCAGCTGTATGATTCTCGCCACCAGCGGACCGGCAACCATGTACATGGTTGCGCAGCACTTCATCGGCAACCGGATGCGCAAGCAGTTTACCTTGATCCCCGCCATGATGCTGATAGGCACCGGGCTGGCGGTCAACAACGGAAGAGCGGTTATCGAGGCCCTGATGAGGCGAAGCTCGCCGTTTTACCGGACTCCCAAGAAGGGTCAGTCGAGGGGGACGCAAGGTTACCGTCCGGTCAAGGACGTCACCTGTATCATCGAAATTTTCATCGGGTTATACTGCCTTGCCAGTTTTCAGATCTTCCTGGGCTACACCAATTTTCTGGTAAGTCCCTTTCTCATGCTCTATGCATCGGGATTCCTCTTCGTGGGGATTATCTCCATTGTCCATTTCCGCAAGCCCGGGCTGATCGATTTCAAGCTCAAGGTGCAGGACGCTTCCGAAAATTGAACTGCCGGCAAACCGCTTCCTGAATGCGCACGGCGGGCGCGTTGGTGGTTGCCTCCCGGTTCCCCGCAGCCTTATCCCGGGTGCTTCAGTCAATCCGATGCGCGTCCATTTTCAGGCTTCGATAGGTCCCGGGATGTGGAATGACATATTTTTTATTTCAAAAGGCGACCAACCGTGACTATTGTTCTACCCAAAAATTACCATATTAAAGAAGAACTTGAAAAAAACCGGGTCCAATGCGTCTCGCAGGAGTTGGCTTTAAAGGAAGATATCCGCGCTTTGCGCATCGGCATACTCAATGTCATGCCGGTTGCCGAAACCTATGAGTTCAGCCTGCTGCATCCGCTCGGCAGGTCGGTTCTGCAGATTGAGCCGATCTGGATCAAGTTGCACAACCATGCCTACTCTTCCAGTAATTCAAAGCATCTCGAGGATTTTTATATCCATTTTGAAGAAGCCATCAGTTCCCGGCAACTTGATGGCCTGGTACTGACCGGCGCGCCGGTTGAGGAGCTTCCCTTTGAAAACGTACACTACTGGGGAGAGCTTACCCGCATTCTCAAATACGCCCATACCAATATATCCTCGACTCTCGGCATCTGCTGGGGCGGCCTGGCGCTCGCGCGCTTCCTCGGGATTGAAAAAGTGCACTATCCGGAAAAGATGTTCGGAGTATATGAAACGGTTAACCTCGACCGGAGCCACCGGATCACCGGCGATATGGATGATCTGTTCTGGTGCGCCCAGAGCCGCCATGCGGGCATTCCCGATGACGTGCTCGAAGCGGAGGCGGAAAAAGGTACCGTGCACCTTCTCGCCTATGCAAAGGGTGCAGGGTACACTATTTTTGAGAGTGCCGATCAGCGATTCCTCATCCACCTCGGCCACCCGGAATACGAACCGGAACGAATTGTCAAAGAGTATAACCGCGATCGTGAAAAGGGGCGTACCGACGTCCGGATGCCGTTGAATTTTAATCTTGACAAGCCGATCAATTCATGGCGGTCCCACCGAAACGAGTTTTTTTCCCAATGGGTTAAATTCGTCCACGAATCGACCACCTACTGAGCGACTGCAGCGGACTTCCCGGGGGGATCATGGAAAATTTCAAGGACTGGATGAACAAGAGGCTTCCCCGCCTGGTGGACGAACTCGATATCGCCATTCAGGCGAACGACGACATTCCCGGGGAAGAAGGACTCGACTTTTCAGGGCGCAATGCCATATGTGAAGTCCTGGACGATCTGCTCGCCGTCCTGTTTCCCGGCAGTTTCAGCAAGGAACCCGTTTCCCGGGAGGCGCTGAATTTTTATCTCTCGGACGCCCTCCGGCACATCTCCTTCAGGCTTCTGAAGCATATCCGCGAGGTCCTCCATTACCGCTGCGACAAGACCGGCGCCGACGGATGCAGTTGCGAGAACCGGGCTGAAGAAGCGCTCATCCGGTTTATTGAGACCCTGCCGACGATCCGCTCGCTGCTCATCGAGGATGTCGATGCCGCTTTCGAAGGAGACCCTGCAGCGCAGGGCCGGGATGAAATTCTCTTCAGTTACCCCTGTGTCGATGCGATTGCCACCTACCGGATCGCCCATCGGCTCCATGAACTCGGCGTGCCGATCATTCCGCGAATCATGACCGAACGTGCGCACTCCCGAACCGGGATCGACATCCACCCCGGTGCGCAGATCGGTTCGCGTTTTTTCATCGATCACGGAACCGGGGTTGTCATCGGAGAGACCACGCGGATTGGCCGGAATGTAAAGCTCTACCAGGGTGTGACGCTCGGTGCGCTTTCGCCGTTCGACAGCGAGGGGCATCCGCGACGGGGAGAAAAACGCCACCCGGATATAGAAGACGATGTCATTATTTATGCCAACGCCACCATTCTGGGCGGGACCACCGTGATCGGCCGCGGCGCGGTGATAGGCGGCAACACCTGGATCATCAAGTCGGTTGAACCTGCGCGGCATGTCTATAATCCGGCCACCAACAGCTGATTATCCGGTATCGCAACTATACCGAAAAGGAATTAATTCATGGAAGTTGTCGTCAACGGTAAACGCGTTTCCGTGACCGAGGGATCGAATCTTCTCGATCTCCTGCGGGTCAGAGGGCTCGATCCGGCCGTTGTCGTGGCCGAGGTGAACCGGTCGATTGTCACGAGGGATTCGTTCGGCGGGCATGCGCTGCACGACGGCGATACGGTGGAGATCCTTCGCTTCGTGGGCGGGGGATGAGATGGTCGATGAACTGATTATTGCGGGAACGCGGGTCCGGTCGCGACTCATTACCGGGTCCGGGAAGTACCGGGATGAAAAGATCATCCCGGATATCCTCGAAGCCGCGGGCTGCGATATCATCACCGTTGCAGTCCGCAGGGTCGATTTCGACCGGCCGGCCGAGAATGTGCTGCGCCATATTCCTGCCGGGAAGGTAATTCTGCCCAATACCTCCGGCGCACGAACTGCCGAGGAGGTCGTTCGCATAGCGCGGCTTGCAAAGGCTATGGGCTGCGGGAACTGGATAAAAATCGAGGCGATTGCCGACCAGAAGTACCTGATGCCGGATAACCTTGAAACGCTAAAAGCGACCGAGGTACTGGCTCATGAGGGATTCGTCGTCCTGCCCTACATAACGCCCGATCTCTCTGCCGCCCGCCGGATGGTAGACGCCGGGGCAGCGGCCATCATGCCCTTCGGCGCGCCGATCGGTTCCAACCGCGGGCTCCGGACTCTCGACCTCATCGAGATTCTTGTCGCCGAGATATCGGTGCCGGTTATTGTCGATGCCGGTATCGGCCGCCCGTCCCATGCGGCTGCGGCAATGGAACTCGGCGTTGCTGCAATTCTGCTCAACACCGCCATTGCCACGGCCGAAGATCCTGTTGCCATGGCGCACGCCTTCAGGCTTGCCGTTGAAGCCGGGCGGAAGGCCTTCCTTGCGGGCCTCGGACCGACCTCGACGACCGGCAGGCCGTCCTCGCCGCTCACCGGCTTCCTGGAATAGAGCCGAAATCATGTTGTTCTACCAATCAATCGAGCGTTACCGGAACTTTGACTTCACCGCCTACTGCGCCTCGGTTACCGGGGAGAGGATAGCGGAAATCCTGGAACGCGATCGCCTGACCGAGCTCGATTATTGCGCCCTGCTCTCCGATGCTGCGCAGCCGCATCTGGAGGAAATGGCCCGGAAAGCGAGCCTGTTGACGCGCCGCCATTTCGGGAACGCAATATTTATTTTCACCCCGTTTTATATCTCGAATTATTGCGATTCGATCTGCCCCTACTGTTCGTTTGCCCGGCAGCAGCCCATCGAGCGTCAGCACCTGTCGATCGAAGAGGTTCGAACTGAAGCGCGGCGCATAAGCAGCACCGGAATCCGGCACGTTCTCGCCCTCACCGGCGAAGCGCGCACCATGGCGACTCCCGGGTATTGCGCCGCCGCCGTTGAAGCGATGCGGGAGAGCTTTTCTTCGATTGCCGTTGAAATTTACCCGATGACCGGGGATGAATACGGGGCCTTGATCCGAAGCGGGGTGGATGGACTCACGATTTTTCAGGAGACCTACAATGAGGAGCGGTACCACGCTCTCCATGCGGGCGGGCCCAAGGACAACTACCGTTTTCGTCTGGATGCGCCGGAGCGGGCGGCCTGCCGGGGAATTCGCTCCGTTTCGGTCGGAGCCCTGCTCGGTCTTCACGATCCTGTAACCGACTCGTTTTTTACCGGACTGCACGCTGCCTGGCTTCAGAGTACCTTTCCCTCGGTCGAGGTTTCCCTCTGCGTCCCGCGGCTTCGCCCGCTGGTCGCCGAATTTGCCCCGGGCCGCACGGTTGACGACCGAAGGCTCGTGCAAACCATTCTTGCCGCCAGGCTGTTCCTGCCGTCGGCGGGGATCACGCTTTCTACCCGCGAAAATGCGCTGTTTCGCAATGCGGCTGCACGGTTCGGCGTTACCCGCATGTCCGCAGGGGTCTCGACTGCAGTGCCCGGAGATGCAGACAGCGAATCGACGCCGCAATTCGAAATTGCCGACGGGCGCAGTGTTGACGAAGTGAAGGATGACCTGCTGCGACTCGGGTTCCAGCCGGTGATGCACGACTGGAACGGCAGGCTGGTCAGGCAGTCCGTTCCGTCTTTCTGAACCCCAGCCGGAAATAGTTGCCCCGCTCATCCGATTCCAGCCAGATTCTCCCCTGATGGGCCGTCATGACCATACGGCAGAAAAACAGTCCCAGGCCCTTGGAAAAATGGGAGGCTTTGTTGTCGACCCGCGAGTACTTTTCGAAGATAGCCTCCCGGTGTTCGCCGGGGATGGGGCTCCCGGAGCTGAAAAAGGTGAGGATATTTTCCTTCTCCGTGGTTTCGAAGGTCAGTTTCAGGCTGCCCTCCGACTCGGAATATTTTGCCGCATTTGAAAAGAGATTCTGGATGACACGCTCGACAAGGTAGGGGTCGGCCGTCAGGACAAAATCGTTGTCGGGAACGGCAATGGTCACGGTAATGTGCTTTTCATCGAAAAGCACACTGCGACCGTATTTCTGGGCGATAGCGGCGATCTCTTCAAAAAAGAGGTCGCGGGGCAGGAGGGCAAGCTTGCCGTCCTCCATTTTGCTTATATCAAGCAGATTGGATGCGAGATTGATTATGTCGACGCACGATTCCTGGGCGAGATCGATGTTGCGCACCGTTTTCCGGTCCTCGGCATGGCGGTAGGCAAGCAGTTTAATATGACCGGATATGCCGGCGGCGAAATTCTTGATGTCATGGACAACCGCTCCGGAGAGCAGTTCTTTCATGCGTTCCGATTCGACAAGTTTCAGGTTCGTCGATGCGAGTTGTCGCGCCTTTTCCGAGATATCGGTCGTCTGGGCTTTGACCTTCTCTTCAAGATGCGCATTGAGGCGTTTGTAGTCTTCCATAAGCCTGGCATTTTCAATCAGGAAGCCCGCCTGCACCGAGATGATATTCGCGGCCTTTGCGGCGTTGTCGGAAAAAAGGCCCGCAACGAGGCGGTTGACAAGGTAAACACATCCGAGATAGTTGTCGCCCCTGACAAGCGGCACGCACATCGATGAGCCGTTATCCGGATCAATGAGGTCCTCCCCGGGGTCGTTTTCACGGGGATCGGGCCACAGCACGATGGATTTGCACGATTTTGCGCGGGCAAGAAGGTTTTCCGGAATTGCAACCGACTCGCACGGTAAAACGCGATTTTCATGGTTGAAGGCAATACTTTTTTCCGGCCCGCCGGAATTCCTCTCAAGCCGAAGAAGACCGTGCTGGGCGCCGGTCGCCCGGATAAGAAGCCCGACGATGCGCTGCAGCAGCGTATCGACATTCTCCGCCTGGGAAAGGGAAAGGCTGGCCTCGTACAAGGTATCGATGCGGATTTGATCCGCCGTTACCGGGGTTGCTATGGGGATGTCCACCCTTCGTTCTACCCGTTCACGATTTTTGGTAAGCTCGGCATCCACCTTATCCCTGATGCGGTCGCTTTCCACCAGCGCGCCGCAGTTTTCGAATAATTGATAGGCGCGATTAAAGTAGTCGCGACCGAGGCCCGGCTGATTGCGGATTTCAAAAAACCTGGCGTACCCGGCCAGGGATTTTGCCTCCTCGTATTTCATATCGAGCTCATGATGACGGTCAATCGCTTTCAAAAAGAAATGCCGGGCTATGCGGGTGCGCCCCTTGAAGGCATTGTACCAGGCGATCGCGCGGTACGCAGCTCCCTTATGGGCGGGGTACATGATGCCGCGAATGAGGGCTGCCAGGCAAAACTTGCGCAACTCGGTGAGAAGGGCGCGGTCGGAATGAGGGAGCTGTTTTCGCGGCAGGGAGGAATAGTGGCGATTGTAATACTCCTGGATGAGAATTTCGCACCGATCCGAGAATGCGTCGGTAACATATTCCTGTATCAGGTTGTTTTGCTTTATAATTTGAAGGTTGGTTTTCGAAAGATCGTAGGCGCCCTCGAGCTGGTCGTTGAAGAGAATCTTCTTGGTGATAAAAACGTTGCACAGCGCCTTGTTCAAGGGTACGTTGAAAAGATTGGTCTCGCGCTCCTCGATGAGTGTGGCCCAATCCGAATGAAGGTCTTTTCCGCTCAAAAATTTCGCGTAGGCCGAAAAAATATGAGCGTTTGCAATCCCCCGAAGGTCCTTGCAGTCTTCGTCAACTTTTATCATATTATCAACATACTCCAAGCACTGGGAAATATTCCCCTTTCTTATTGCAATCAGCGCCAATGTTTCAAACGGAACGATCTGACCCCATACATTTCCCATGAGTTTGTATTGTGAAACGCTTTCAAGAAGGGATCTCTCCGAATTTTTCCACTCCGCATTATAATAATAGGTAACCCCGCCGAAAGAATGAGAAAAGGCAATCATATCTTTACGATTTGTATTGCAAGCGATAGCCATTGAGCCACTGAGATACCGGAGAGACCGTTTTTTCAAGAATAGCATGAATGCGCACACAACATGATAGGCATACGCCTCGGCCTTCTCTGCGCAATTGCTCAGCAAGTCGGCGATATTGAGGGCTTTAAAATGGGCATACTGAACCAATAGGATATTCTTAAAGAATAGTGAAAAGGAAAGTTTGTTCAGTATGGTGACCGCAAGCCTTCGATCCGCACGAGCATTTTTAGGAAGTAAAGCCTC
>CAWDOZ010000128.1:0-11321 GCA_963803935.1 uncultured Fibrobacterota bacterium
CAACGGTCAAACGGGGAGCCTCAATCGGCTCCAATGCGACCATCCTGTGCGGCCTGACAATAGGCGAAGAGGCAATCGTGGGCGCCGGTGCGGTGGTAACGAGCGACGTACCGGCCGGCACCATCGTTGCCGGAAACCCGGCACGGGTACTCAGGGACGTGAAAAGGTGAAAGCATCATGGCGCGCTTCCTCCCGCAACCCCCGGAGTTTCCCGTATTCTCCGGCCGTTTTCCCCGGGATGACTCATGACGCCGCAGATTCCGTTCCTCGACCTGGTATCTCTTCACCGCGAGATGAAAAACGACTTTCTTGCAGTTCTCGACAAGGCCATCGATACCGCCGGATTTATCGGCGGCCCCCTCGTCGGGAAGTTCGAAGAGGAGTTCGCCCGATTCTGTACTTCCCGCTACTGCATCGCCGTCGGCAACGGCACCGATGCCTTGCGGTTTGCCTATATTGCCGGCGGCATAAAGCCCGGCGATGAGGTGATCACCGTACCCAACACCTTTATTGCCACAACGGAATCCATCACCCAGGCCGGAGCGCATATCGTTTTCGTTGATATCGACCAACGGACCTGCACCATGGACCCCGCAAAGCTGCGGGGTTTTCTTGAGTCCGGCTGCGTCAAAGAAAAAACTTCCGGGAAAACCCGTAACAGGGTAAGCGGCCGCCCGGTCACCGGCGTGGTTCCGGTTCATCTCTACGGCCATCCGGCGGATATGGACGCGATCATGGACATCGCCGCGGAATGGAACCTCCGGGTATTCGAAGATGCGTGCCAGGCCCACGGAGCCGGTTACTATTCAAAAAAATGCAGTCGGTGGCGTACGGCAGGCTCTATGGGAACCGCGGCGGCATTCAGTTTTTACCCCGGAAAAAACCTCGGCGCCCTCGGCGAGGGCGGCGCGATTACCACCGATGATCCGGCAATAGCCGACACCTGCCGCATGCTGCGCGACCACGGCCAGGAAAGAAAATATTGCCACGACCTGGAGGGGTATAACGGCCGGCTGGATGCGATCCAGTGCGGGTTCTTGAGTATCAAGCTGAAGAAATTGCCGGAATGGAACGATGCACGCCGACGGAATGCCGAATTGTATTCGCGCCTGCTCTCCCCGCTCAAGCAGGTGGTTACTCCCGTTGAAGCGGCATGGGCAGAAAGCGTTTACCACCTGTATGTCATACGGGTAAAAAACCGGGACGCGCTGCAGCGCAGGCTTGCCGAAATGGGAATCGCGACCGCCCTCCATTATCCGGTCCCCCTGCATTGCCAGAAGCCCTATGCCGCCCTCGGGCATGGACCCGGCAGTTTTCCTGAATCCGAACGATGTGCCCGCGAACTTCTTTCGCTCCCCATGTTTCCGGAGTTGACCGGGGAGCAGATACGGTTTGTTGCGGATGCCGTGGGAACCGCGGTTGCAACCCTGCCGACGGATACCCGGGGGTGATCATGGCTGCCGCGGCCGTGAAGAACGGGGAGTATGTAAACCGCCTCATCGAACTGGCACTTAAAGGGCTGGAAACCATGTTCGATAAACAGGCGGGATTGTTCTGCCATCGCCGGACACCGGTCGCCGGAGATCGTTTCGCGAACGAGGGATTGTCAAAACGCTATACACTCATTACGCTTCTCGGCCTGCACCGGCTGCAAAAGTCCGGCCGGACGGTTCCCTTCGACATCCCGGCACTGCTGCGACCGTTTCTTGACGCCGACCTCACGCTCGATAATCCCGGCGATATCGGCCTTTTCATCTGGCTGGTCGCATCGGCCATGCCCGAACGTCTTCATGATGTTCTGGCGCACTGCGAGCCGGACTCGATCCTCGATCGTTTTATAGACGGCAGGAACCGCAACACCATGCACCTGTCGTGGTTGTTAACCGGTCTCTCCTATGCGACCCTCGCGACCCCGGACAGCCGGGAAAAAACTGCGGAAACGGCACGCACGACCTATACATTACTGAAGAAGAATTACGGGAAAACAGGGATTTTCGGCCATGCAGCCTCCCGGTATCCCCTGCAGCACCTGCGCAACCGGATGGGGAGCTTTGCAGACCAGGTCTATCCGGCATATGCCTTCTCGGCATATTCCCGCGCATTTGACACCGGCGAGGCGCTTGACATTGCCCATGCCTGCTGCACGAAGATCTGCGACCTCCAGGGGAGCCTGGGGCAGTGGTGGTGGCATTACGATGCGGTTTCGGGCCGGGTGGCGGGGCGATACCCGGTGTTCACCGTTCATCAGGAAGGCATGGCGCCCATGGCGCTTTTCGAGGTCGGCAGGCGCACGGGTACCGATTTTACGGAACCGATATACCGCGGCCTGCAATGGAACGCGGGAAACAATGAACTTTGCCGCGATATGGTCGATTGGCAGAGAAATATTATCTGGCGAAGCATCTACCGGGGCGGGCTTTCCGGAAGGATGGAGGAGGTTCTCGGACTTGCTGGAATCGGCCCCGGTCGCCGCGCACCCCATGGTCTCAAACTTCGACGCGAAGGAAGGCCGTATTGCCTTGGCTGGCTGCTCTATGCCTTTGCAAATGCCGGGCGGTTCCCGGACGGGGACGTCGCATGAACCCTGTTTATATGGTATTGACCGGCATATTTGCCGTGCTCATTCTCACCCTTCCAAGACCCTATGCTGCAGTCCCGTTTTTACTATGCACGCTCTATGTCACCTGGGATCAAATGATCCAGATAGCCGGCCAGCACTGCAATTGCGGCTTTATACTGGTTATTTTCGGGGCACTCCGGCTCATGCTCAGGAATGAATTTTATCCCCAAGAAACCGACCGCATTACGCTATTCATTATCCTCCTGGCCATTACCGATCTGGTTACCGACTTTTTCCTGAACGGACTTTCCGGCGACACTGTTCGCATCCGCGCCATCATCACGGTGGCAGGACTGTACTTTTATTTCAAGAGCGTCATCAGGGACTATGACGATATCCTCAACGTTCTAAAATTGCTGCCCTTGCTTGTCGCACCGATCGCCTTGTTGATGGTCGGAGAACATTTTACCGGCCACAATATCTTCGGTCAACTTGGAGGCGTATCGGCCCAGTCCGCAATCAGGTACGGTAAGATCAGGTGTCAGGGTCCCTTCAGTCATCCCATTCTTGCCGGTACGTTCGGCGCTACGATAATGCCGGCCATGGTGGCCCTGTGGTTCCAGCCGGGCTTCAAAAAAACCTGGTGCATTATCGGAGCGGTCGCCTCCCTCGTCATCACCGTTACCGCGGGGTCGAGCGGGGCGTTAACGACTTTCATGCTGGAAACTATCGGCTTTGCGCTCTGGTATTCGCGCCACCGGATGCACTGGGTCCGCAGGGGCCTTGCGGCCCTGGTCATCGTCCTTGCCGTAACCATGAAAGCCCCGATATGGTACCTCATTGCGCGGCTTTCCGACCTGTCGGGCCACGGTACCGGCTGGCACCGGGCACGGTTGCTCGATGTTGCTTTTGGACAATATTTTCATGAGTGGTGGCTTATTGGAACCAACTATACCCGGCATTGGATGCCGTACGGCCTCGCGGAATATAAGACCAAAACCGATGTCACGAATCAGTATCTGGGAGAGGGAATCGACGGCGGGATTTTATTGATGGCGCTGTTTATCATTATAATCGTCTGCTGCTTCAGAGCGCTCGGGAAGGCGCTCCGCCGCAACGAGTCCGCGCCCTTCGCACGGAGGATACTCCTCTGGGCGCTCGGCGTAACGCTATTCGGGCATGCCGCCTCTTTCATGTCGGTATCGTATTTCGACCAGAGCATCATTTGGTACTATTTGTTAATCGGGAGCATCGGGGCACTATCGGCATTACCGCTTATTCCCGCCCGGGACGGAGCGCTGTCGCCGTGAATCCCGATAGCACCGCCCCGGAACTTTCTTTTATTATCGCAAGCTGGAATGCCGCGGCATACTGTGCAAAGTGCATCGCGAGCATCCTTGCATCGGGGGTATCGCGTCCATTTGAGATTATCGTCGTGGACAATGCCTCGTCCGACGGGACGCCGGAGATGGTCGAAAAACGATTTCCCGGGGTGTCGTTAATCAGGAACGGGACCAATGCGGGCTTTGCCGGGGCGATTAACCGGGGAATATCCCTGAGCCGCGGAGCGTATATATGTATTGTAAATTCCGATGTCGTTGTTGCCGAAGGTTGCGTCGACGCATTGCTTTTCTTTATGGAAAAGAATCCGCAGGTCGGCATGACCGGGCCGCAGATCGTGGGTCCCGATGGAGATATCCGGCGGTCCTGCATGAAATTCCCGACGCTTTACAGCACTCTTGTCCGTGCGGTGGGCCTGGATACCGTATTCCCGAATTCGAAGGTATTCGGAAGCCACCTGACACAGTACCGGAACCAGGATTCTCCCGGAACCGTCGAGGTTATAAACGGCTGCTTCTGGCTGGTAAGGCGGACGGCCCTGGAAGCGGTCGGGTTGCTGGATGAGCATTTTTTCTTCTACGGAGAGGATATCGACTGGTGCCGGAGGTTCAAAACGGCGGCGTGGGGTGTCGCCTTTTATCCGGAAGCAAAGGCAATGCATTACGGGGGAGCGAGCACGGCTGCCGCCCCGGTGCGGTTTGCATTAGAACAGCTTAAGGCCGATCTGCAGTATTGGAGAAAATATTATTCGGCCGCATCGCTTTTTCTCTACCGGGCGCTGCTGGTCCTGCATCATTGCGTCAGGGTTATCGGCCACGGTGCGGGCATGCTCGGAGCTCCGCAGGGTCGGGAAATGGCTCTCTTCAAGGTCAGGAGAAGTGTGGCCTGCCTGTTGTTCCTGATGCATCTCCAAAGACGACCGGGCAGTGCCGATGCCGCATGAGACAGGAAAATTGCCCGTGCAGGCCGCCGCCACAGGAGGAAGCATCATGACCGATACTCCCGGATATGTCCTGGTTACCGCCGCATTTAACGAGGAGCTGTATATCGCGGGGACGATCGAGTCGGTCATTCGCCAGACCATTCCGCCGCAGCGCTGGGTCATCGTGAGCGACGGCTCCACCGACAGGACCGACAGCATTGTAAAAGAGTATGCTGCGCAACACGGCTTCATCAGCTTTATTCGCCGTGAAAAGCAGGGCGGACACGATTTTTCCGCAAAAAGCCTTGCTCTGGAGGAAGGTTTAAGATCGCTTGCAGACCAGGATTATTCGTTTTATTGCACACTCGACGCCGATGTCACTTTTGACAAAACGTATTTTCAGTCGATCCTCGCAAAATTCCGCGATAATCCAAAACTCGGGATTGCGGGGGGCATCGTCCTTGAATATTACGGCAATAAGCCGCGCAGGCGGATCGCCAGCATGTCAAGCGTATGCGGGGCGGTGCAGTGCATCCGCCGGGAGTGCCTGCAGCCCGACCTCGGCCCGGTTTTAACGGAAATCGGCGGTGAGGATTCGGTGGTGGAGATCAAGGCGAAAATGAATGGCTGGGTGGTACAATCGTTCCCTGAATTGCGGATTTACCATCATCGGATAACCGGTGCGGCCGGTACCGCAAACCTGAAGTCCAAATTTAATTACGGGATCACCGACTATCGGCTTGGGAATCCGGTCCTGTTTGAAATCCTGAAATGCTTTCAGCGGGTTCTGGAACGTCCTTTTTTTCTTTCCGGCCTGGCCATTTTCCTGGGGTATTCCTTTTCTCATTTCAGTCACCCGGCAAGACTGCTGTCCGGGGATGAAATAGCTTTTGTCAAAAAGATGCAGATGCGGAAACTCAAACGCGGTTTATGCGGGCTGCTTCGGGTCCGCGGAGGGGGATCGGATTGACAGCACGAGTGGAGCGATCATGAAGATATGGATTGACCTGGCAAATGCGCCGCACGTCGTTTTCTTCCTGCCAATAATTAAAAAGCTGGAGGCCGGCCATCACGAGGTGCTGCTTACCCTGAGGGATTTCGACCAGACGGTTGAGCTGGCACGTTTTTACGGGCTGCAGGGAGAACTTATCGGCACCCACGGCGGGAAATCAACGCCGGGCAAACTGCTCAATCTCTGCATGCGGACCCGCCGGCTTGCAAAATTCGCGCGGGACAATGCCGTCGACCTTGCGGTTTCCCACAACTCCTATACGCAAATCCTTGCCGCCCGCATGAGCCGGATAAGAAGCATAACGCTGATGGATTACGAGGGCCAGCCGGCCAACCACCTCGCTTTCAGGCTGGCGAATAAAATTATCGTTCCCGATTGCTTCCCCCCTGAAGCCCTGAGGAAATTCGGCGCCCGTCCGCGCAGCGTCTATGCCTACCGCGGCTTCAAAGAGCAGCTTTACCTTTCTGAATTCAGCCCGGATCCGGGGTTCATCGAAACCATGAAGCGCGCTGCGGGTCTTCCGCAGGATTGGAATATTGCGCGGCAGGTACTGATAACCGTGCGGACACCGGCAACGAAAGCTGCCTACCACGCTTTTGAAAATCCTTTGTTTGCAGTGCTGCTGGAACGCCTTAACAGCGCTTCCGGAGTGACGACGCTGCTTTTTCCCCGGTATCCCGATCAGAAAAAAGAGCTGAGCGAAAAATATGGAAATCTGATAATCCCCGGCAAGCCTCTCGATGGGAAGAACCTGGTTTACCATTCCGATTTAGTTATAAGCGCCGGCGGCACCATGAACCGGGAGGCGGCGATTCTCGGCACTCCGGCCTGCACGATATTCGCCGGGAAGATCCCGGCGGTCGATAAAAAATTGATTGCCCTGGGAAGGATGTCGGCGCTTTCGTCGCCGCGGGATATCAGCGCCATTCCCTTCGTTAAAAAAGGCGCTGCAACACCGCTGATCAACCGGTCCCTCCTTGATGAAATCATCCGGCAATTCGCATGGCGACCGTAGCCGGAGAGAGCACAGTGATGTCCGATGACCTGCAGATAGAAGCGTACACCTCGCTCGAACAGCTGGAGCAGTTGCGGCCCATCTGGGGCAGCTTGTCATTCCACCTTGAGACCGACCTGGATTTTTTCCTGCGGGTGGTGGCCGTGCGTCCGGAGTTTATCGCACCCTGCGTGCTTGTTGCAAAACGCAACGGCACACCGGTGGCCATGCTCGTCGGCCGGCTTGAGAAGGTAACGCTCAGGTCCAGAATAGTTTGCGTTCCCCTGCCGGGTTTATCGGTAAGACAATTTGTTTTCGTCTGTTTCGGGTGCAAGGATCTCTCCGCGCCGATAGCCGAACTCCTGGTACGGCACATCATCGAGCTTCTGAAGGCCCATGTAGCGGATCGGGCAGTTCTGTCGCATTGCATCCGCGGAAGCCCCCTGCATACCGGCGTGCGCGGCCTTCCGAATCCGGTCATGCGGGATTATTTCCCTGATGTCAGGGCCCGCTGGAGGCTCCTGCTTCCGGATAGCTATGAAAAGTTCCTGCAGGACATGAACTCCAGGAAAAGGACGCGTCTGCGGTATTGTATACATCGGATTGAAAAAGCGTTCAGGTCGGAATGGAACGTACGGATTTTTTCCCGCCCGGGTGAGACGGATCAATTCTTCGCTGCGGCGGAACGGATTGCCTCGAAAAGCTGGCAGCGCGATCTCGGCAAGGGGTTCCTTAACAGTGAAGAAGAACATCGCCGGATCATTACCAATGCGGACAACGGCTGGTGGAGAGCCTATATTTTGTATATTAAAGACCGGCCGGTTGCTTTCTGGACCGGGGAATTCTACAGGAAGGAATTCTCCCTTCTGTATACCGCCTTCGACCCCGAGTACCGGATATACCGGGTGGGCCTGGCTCTTTTGTTGAAATTGATAGAAGATATGTGCGGGCTGCATGCCCGGCTCATTGACTTCGGGGTTGGAACCCAGTACTACAAGGAACTCCTCGGCAATGATTTTCATCTCGAAGCGGAGGTTACCCTGCATGCGCCCTCCGCCCGGGGAATTCTGGCCAATGTTCTCGGCAGCGCGACCGCATTCCTGAATAATGCATTGGTGGTCCTTATGCATCGCATCGGATTGCAGAAACTGGACCCGGGCTGGAAAGCGCATCGCGATTTTAAGTCACTGCATCAGTTGCAATCTATTGAGAAGGATTATGCATCCGGGAACAATTAAGGGTTTTACCTCACTGTCCCAGAAGGGAAGACCTTCATGTCCGTCGGCCTGAAAATTGAAACCTTTACCGACCCCGGGCAGCTTGAATGCCTGCGGCATATCTGGAAAGAGCTTGCTACTCATTTTGAAACCGACATGGATTTTTTCCTGCGGGTTATCGCCCTGCGTCCGGAATACGTCGCTCCCCGGATACTCCTCGCACGCTGCGACGATACGCCCGCAGCTTTGCTGGTAGGGAGGCTGGAGAAGACGATCCTCCGGCCCGGAATAGGCTATGTAAAATTGCCGTCGCTCCCGGTGAGGCGAATCGTGTTTGCCTGCCATGGCAGCAATGACCTTACCGTTCCTGTTGCGGAAGCCATTGTCGAAGCCATTATGGCACGTCTCAGGTCCGGTGAGGCCGATTTCTGCCTGCTTTCGAACCTGTCTCCCGCCGGCGCTCTGTACGCAAGCGCCCGCAGGCTTCCCCTGCCGGTCATGAGAGATCTGCGTCCAACGGCGGTCTCCCGGTGGCGATTGAGGTTGCCGGGCACCTATGAGGCCTTCATGAAGTCCCTGAACGGAAGTAAACGAAGCAAACTCCGGCGCTCGATAAAGCATTTTCATGAGGAATTCGGTCCCGCAATACAGTACCGGGTTTTTGAGACGTCCGGGGATGTCGATGCATTTTGCAAGGACGCCGACCGCATTGCCTCGAAAACCTACCAGCGCGGGCTCGGGGTCGGGTTCCTCAATGATGCGGAATCGGGAGCACAGCTCTCGACCGCCGCAGCACTGGGATGGCTCCGGGCGATGATACTCTATGTCAACGACCGGCCGGTTGCCTTCTGGCAGGGGATATTGAAGGGAAACGTCTATTACTGCCAGACGACGGGGTACGACCCGGCCTTCAGGAAACATACCGTCGGTATTATACTGCTGCTTAAAATGATCGAAGGGTTGTGCGGGTACCCGGAAAAAACCATTGACTTCGGAAAAGGAGAAGCTCAGTACAAGGAGGAGTTCGGCAACGACCACGCCGAGGAGGCGGAAGTCACGGTGTACGCACCCGCCCTTCGGGGGATTGTTGCCAATGTGCTCAGCAGCACAACCCTTGCGGTAAATGAATCGATCACGGTGCTTCTGAAAAAACTGGGCCTCTTGACCCGGATAAAGAACCGATGGCGTAAACGGCTGGCGCAGGAAGTCCGGAACGGAGACACCCGGTGAATCGAAGACCCCTTCCGGGTATGGCAAAACGGTGAAAAACTCAACGACCTCAAATATCCTGCATTTTTCCGCAGCCGTTGTCGTATCGAAAATCCTGGGAGCGGCCACGACGTTCTGCGCCGCCAGTATTCTCCTGCCTGCCGATTACGGCATCTGGGCCACCCTCACGCTGGTCATTTCCCTCTCCACTATTTTCCTTTTCGGGTCCGTAGAAACACTGGTCAAGCAGGTTCCGTATTACCAGGGGCAGGCAAATGAAGCCATGATCGGCACGGTGGACGGGGGTGTCTGCGCCTCGGTTTTTCTTTCTTCGGCGCTACTGCTGCTGCTCAGCCTTGCATTTCTCTTTTTCCATCCCGGTATCGCAAAGGGATCCCTGGTACATTTTATTCAAATTACCCTGGTCACGGCCGCTCTGTCCCTGTTCACCTGTTTCTTCTATTATCGCCTTTCGGCATTCAGCCGGTTCGGGGAGGTCAGCCTGCTCAACTCATCGCGTGCATTCGTCACTTTCCTATTCGTCATTGCCCTGGGATGGAAATGGCACCTTGGCGGAATGGTCGTCGGCGGGCTGTGCGCCGAGCTATCGATGCTCTTGCTTTCCATTGTGTTAAATAAACGGCTCAACCGGCCGGTGGTTCCGGTTTTCAAGGCAACCCTGCTCGGGAATCTCATACGAATCGGTTTCCCCATCACTATGGTCTGGTGGGCATATATGGTCATGACGTCGATCGGCAGAATCATCTCCATCAGCTTGCTCGGCAGGACTGCCACCGGGTACTACAGCCTCGGTGTCAGCATCGTATCGCTCATCGTTCTTATTCCTGCAGCCATCGGACAGGTACTCTACCCGCAGGTCAGTGAGAAGGTAGGCAGGAATGCCGGCCGTGAATCCCTGATGCGATATGTAGTTTATCCGGCGCAGATATTAAGTCTTGTTGTTCCCCTGATCCTCGGCGTCATGCTGCTTTTGACTCCCTTTGTCCTCAGGCAGTTTTTTCCCCGTTATACGCCGAGTATCTCCCCGGCGCAGATCCTGCTGACCGGGGCATTTTTCATCTGCTTCATCAAGAACGGCGTAAATTACCTTGTAGCAACCGATAAGCAGAGTACCGTCTTCATGTATGTCGTCGTCAGTCTTCTGGTGAACGTCGCGGTTACCGTTGCCGCGGTTAAAATGAATTTCAATATCCGGGGGATCGCCGCAGGCACGGTGACGGGAAGTCTGCTGCTCACGACGCTTATCTGGAAATCGGTATTCAAAAGGTTCGGCTATCCGCTCCGCAGGCAATGGGAGAAAATATTCCAGCTCTACGCGCCTTGTTTCATCATGACGGCAATTGTTTTATTGATCCTGGGTACTTTGAAGAAGTATGCCCCCGCCGTCGCGGTAAACCCGGGCGTGACAATTCCACTCTTTGCCCTGTTGTATTTCCTGACGCTCTCGACGGTTCCCTATCTCCGATCGTGGAGCGTTGCCATGCTGCAGGAACTCGATGGGTGGCGGTAGCGACCTATGAGAATAAACCATGACCATGTTATCATGCAAGAGCGATAGTAAAGGATTTCCTGCCATGAAAAAATCCGCAATGTTCCCGGTACTGCTTTTCGTCATTGCAACGGCCCATGGAGCCGTTTCGCAATCGCGCAGCGACGGCGCCCGGGAGGGCGGCATCAGGGCGGCAATCGGGAAAAACCGCGAAGTACTCATTGACAGCAAGCCGTTCTTCCCGATCATGCAGTGGCGGCAGCGGACATCGAGCATGGCGGAGCAGAAACATCTTGGATTCAATACCTTCGTCGGCCTGGGAGATGAATCGTCGACATTTGACTTCTGTGAAGAGGCGCGGCGGCAGGGCGTTTATGCGGTCCCGCTGTGGGATCCGGACCAGGCCGCTTCGGTTAAGAACAATCCGGCGCTCCTCGGATGGGTGTTCGACGACGAACCCGATAACCAGAGTCACCGGATTCTTCCCTCGCAGCTCAGGATGCAGTACAACGACCTCAAGGCGAAAGATCCCGGCCATTTGACCTTTCTCACCATA
>CAWDOZ010000129.1:0-33281 GCA_963803935.1 uncultured Fibrobacterota bacterium
ACGATCGAATGCGGCAGGCCTGCCATCCAGCCGGACGAATTGACCGGCGGTCGGAATCAGAAAAAATATATTACCAAGGACGATTGTACCAATCTGCGCATAGATCTTGAACTATGCGCCGATTCAAAGCATTTTATCGACCGGCTGTAATCATTTCCATCCTTTTTGATCTCGGGCCTCCGCTGCCGGAGGCCTGCTGTAATCCGCCTGAAAACCTCATATTTTCCGGTTCTGTATCAAGAACGTTGTATTTTCTAATTAAATTCCCCGTCAGGAATACCCGATGCCGCTTCACTATGAAAAATATCCCTTTACGCCAACCCTTGGCTGGTCGATTTCGCGTAACGAGGTTTTTGAAAAATGCAAACGCCAGTACTTTTATGCCTATTATTCGAAGTTTGTACAGGGTGTCCCGCACTTCAAGCTCGCCATGCTGCGCGAATTGACCTCGGTACCGCTTGAAATCGGAAATGTTGTGCATGATGTCCTTGAAGCATTTCTCAAGCGGCTCCAGAAGAGCGACAGCAACCTCGATGAACAGAGATTCTTCTCCTATGCCCGGCAAAAGACCAACGACTATTTTTCGCAGAAAACCTTCCTTGAAACCTATTACCGCTATACCGATACCATTGACCGGGAGAAGGCTTTTGGAAAAATTGAATTGTGCCTCCATAATTTCATCGGTTCCCCCTGCTACAGCTGGATTTATATGAAAGCAATCCGAAACCGCGAAGACTGGATGATCGAACCAGGCGGTTTCGGTGAGACACGGCTGGACGGGATGAAAGCCTACTGCAAAATGGATTTCCTCATGCCTGTCGGGGAAGAGGTTCATATTCTCGATTGGAAAACCGGCATGAAAGATCATGCCAAACACGGAGCACAGCTTAAAGGGTATGCCGCTGCTGCAGCACACAACTTCGGTATCAAATGGGAGCAGATCTTTCCTAAAATCGTATATCTTTCTCCCGCCTATGATGAATTTGAACTCCGGCTCGACGGCGATGGCTACGAATCGCTCATGGCTACCGTCCGGAATCAATCAATGCAAATGCGCACCTTCTGCACCAATGCGGAAGAAAATATTCCCCGCCCGATGGAGGAGTTCCCGATGTCTCCTTCCCCTTCCGCCTGCAGGCAGTGCCGGTACCAGGAGTTGTGTTTTCCGCAGGGCCAGGGGCAGAAGCAGACATTTGACGAGCTGAGGGCGATTTAATTTTTCCGAGAGGCCTGCAGACCGAAAACCGATGAGTTCAAACCCGCTTATATCGATAATCGTTCTTAATTGGAACGGGGCGACAATTTTTCCTTCCTGCCTCGACTCTCTTGCAAAGCTCGACTATCGTCCCGTTGAAGTGCTCTTTGTCGATAACGGATCGACCGACGAATCTCTCAGGCTGGCTGCCGGGTTCCCTAATATTAAAATTGTTGAAAATAAGACGAACCTCGGTTATGCGGCCGGTAATAACCGGGCGATGCAGTTTGTCAACCCCTCAAGCACTTATGTCTGTTTTCTGAACAACGATATTGAGGTTACGCCCGGATGGCTGAACGAAGCGATCCGCAATCTGGAAAATAATCCCCGTATCGGCGCAATCGCCTGCAGGAATATGAATTTTTTCAATCGTGACCTGATTGATGGGCTATACCATTACATCAGGTCGCCGTTTATTTCGCTTCGCCGATTCGGACACGGATTGCCCTATCATGATGACAACCCCCTCTATAGCGAACCGGGCTATGTCGCCAGCGCTCTTGGCGCTTCGGCAATCTACCGAACGGCGTTATTCAAATCCCTCGGCGGTTTCGATGAATCCTTTTTTGCCTATTATGAGGATAGTGATTTGTGTATGAGAATCAACAACAGCGGCAATCGATGCCTTTATATCCCTGAAGCGCTGGTTTACCATAAAGATCGCGCATCATTTAAAAAGCACATAAATGATTCATTCTATTATTCTGAACGCAACAAGCTGTATTTCATTAGAAAAAACTTCCCGCCCTCCTTCATCGCTGCAAATATGTACCGGATCATCGCAGAGGAACTCTGGTTTATATTCCGGTGCCTTTGCGGAAAACAGCCTCTCAGGCCATTTCTAAAGGCCCGCCTCGATTCTTTGAAGACTGTGGGAAAATATTCCTACAGTGGAAGGGCAAAAGCCTTTGACCCAGCGTTTATTGCCGAGCTGATGAAGAAGAAAAAAATTGCGATGCGGGATTGATCTGCTTGATCCCCGGCCGCAGATCAGCCGGAGAGCGGCTTACAAGTCCGGATTTTCATCCCGGTGTATCTTCCTAGCGGAACAAGCAACCGAAGATTGCTTTTATTCTTAAAATGCCCGATGTCCAGGGAAAAATAAATTGGTGGTATTTCAAGGCAATGGCGAAGGCTTTCGGATGAATTCCCGGCCTGGATCGATCGGCATAAAATGATTGGGCCGTAGTTACCAGGAAGCGCTGCTCTGGAGTAAATTGAGGCGAGTCGACTATCGCTTTTAATCTCTTTTCCTGAATTGCATACCACCCCCGTTGCGGCGGTACATACAGAAAGCCGAAAATTTTTCCGAACAGCGAAGCGTCTTTGTTCAGGCCGATCGAGTTGGTCGTATGTTGCCGGTAAAGAAGTAACGGCTCCGGATAATAGAAGATGCCTTTCATGGTCGATGCAACTATCGACATCCACCAGTCATGGAAGATTTCTCCCTCCGGAATGGGAAGTGCCCGGGCCACGAGAGCCCGGGAATAGAGAGCAGAACAGCCGATCACAAAGGAGCTGAAAAGAAGTTGCAGGAATGGTTTCCCTGATCGCGCCGGCAGATTTGAGTAGGATATGGCCGAATCGGCAAATGTATTATCTTTCTCATCAATCAAAATCGCGTCTGAGCATGCCATACTTGACCCACCAATCAGGGCGACGAGCTTTTCAATTTTAATCGGCATCCAGATATCATCCTGATCCGCAGGTGCGATATACTCTCCTCCGCAGAGTGAGATGGCTTTCTCAAAATTCCGTACATACCCAAGATTCAATGGATTAACACTATAGCGAAGTCCATGCGATACCCGATACTGTTCCAGAATAGCCGGGGTCCCATCGGTTGAGCCGTCATCGCAGGCAACCACCTCAATATTTCCGTAGGTCTGATTATAAATAGAATCGAGCTGGCGGCGAAGATATCGCTCGCCATTAAAAGTAATAATCGGGATTGAAACAAGCGGTGTGGTCATCACTCTTCGATATTCCGGCCGGTTTGGGATCCAATCCAAGCAAAAATACTAAAAAAACCGCGAAGAAAAAGGTAATCCCCGTCCAAAGAGTGTCCTGAGGAAGCAGGGTGTGCCAGCATCTGTTTAATCGCCATATACAAAGTATATTTATAATTCGTGATCCTATATTCCGGGCTGGCCGCATTTGGGGGACGAATTTTAGCGGTTGCGATTGGATCAGCATCGCACTATTTTCGGTTCAGACAAACGTAAACCAGGTATTTTACAGAAATTCTCCATGGTAATACCGGCATTTCAAGCATCCATCAAAACCCTCCGTCACAATCGCAAGCTTTTTAGTAACGCGTTTTATCTCTATATTTTTCAAGGCCTTAATTATCTACTGCCCCTTGCAACCATTCCCTATTTGGTACGTATCCTTAAGACGGACACCTTTGGAAAGCTGGCTTTTTACGGCGCGTTCATGGTGTATTTTCAAATTCTGGTGGATTATGGTTTTAACCTTTCGGCTACCCGCGATGCCTCACTTCTAAAAACTGATACAAAAGGGCTTTCCACTCTTTTCTGCTCTGTTCTCATCATAAAATCCGCAATATTTATTGCTTGCGGCGTCATGCTTGGCATCCTACTATCATCCATTCCCCGATTTCACCAGGAAATAACGCTCTGTTGTTGGCTCTTTCTGGGCGTTGCCGGCAGCATTTTGTTTCCAACCTGGCTTTTTCAGGGCATGGAGGAAATGCGATATATTACAATATTCAACCTTGCCAGTAAGCTGGCGGTTTCTTTTCTTTACTTCATCTTGATTAAGTGTCCATCAGACTACCTCTGGTTTGCCTACCTTAATTCCAGCGGAGCTGTTATCATAGCCGTTGTCGCTTTTGTAGTGGCGATTCGTAAGTTCAAGATTACTCTCGCCTTCCCGGGATTGGATCAATGCCGAAAGGATTTGAAAAAAGGTTTCCAGATTTTCGCCTCCCAGGCATCGGTTACGTTGTTTACGAATACAAACATTTTTCTGCTCGGACTTTTTACCAATAATTTGATAGTCGGAAACTATGCTGTTGCGGATAAAATCGTTCGCGCCTGCATTAGCCTTTCCGGCCCGATCACCACCGCAATCTATCCTCGAACGGCAATCCTGTTTTCTCAGTCGAGGGACCTCGCACTACGCTTCCTCAGGAAAATTACCCTCGTCGGCTCCGCCCTGTTCGGGTTGGCAAGTATCGCGCTGTTCGTTTTTGCAAACCTTCTGGTCGGGGCGGTCACAGGAAACCGATCGGCCAATATTGCCTTTTACATCAGGATTATGTCGCTATTGCCGTTAAGTGTATTTCTAGACAACATGTACGGTACGCAGATCATGCTTAATATCAATCTTCGAAAACAATTCATGAATATTATCGTAGGCACCGGAGCGCTTTCCGTATTTCTCATGGTTATTCTTGTCCCGCATTTCAAAGGGGTCGGGTCTGCGACCGCGTATTTATTTTCGGAGGTATCACTATTGTGTTTCATGGTTTTAACCGTCAGGAAAGCCGGTATCCGTCTGCTGCCGATGCGGGGAATCGTGCGCATGGTGTTCGGAAATCTGTACAACCTTTTGCGCTATGGCGCGATTATGCTAGGTGACCGTAATCGCGTTCATCCGGACACCGCAATAAACGGAAAAATTTTGCGGGCAAAAATTATTTCATCCTGTAATCCGTTGCGCAGCCGAAATAATGGGCCCGATTTTGAAAAAATCATTTCTCGCGAGATTATGCGTGATCGACCCATCCTGGATTGCGGAAATAATGTTGGCTCAGGAACGGGAAAGAAAATATTATTTCTAAGCCCGGTCTATGAAATTGGATTTGGGGTGGGACTTGTAATTGAAAAGCAAATTCAGGGGCTCGTTAAAAGGGGAGGCTATGAAATTTATCTGGGCGTTCCCGGGGTAGAAAATCGATATCCCGGAAGCGGAGGCGTCTACCGTAACGTCGGGTTGGATTGTGCTTCTACCCATGCGCTTATCAAGGAACTACGTCCCGATATTGTGATCTCCCATGCCGACCCTTATCATGGTCATGTCGCTAAATTTAAGCAAGGGCACATCATTAAAATAGCCTACGATCACGGTGAACCGCCCCCTGATTTTTTTGGCTTCTGGGATTCGATCAATTTAAAAATTAAAAAGCATGAACGGCAAAGCGCCTTTAAATCCTTTGACTTTCATATCAGCATCTCCGAATTCATTAAGAAAACTTCGGGGGTCGCGAATTCCATTGTCATTTATAATGGAGCAGATCATTTCCCTGTCAATGTCGATAACCCGACCATTAACTTGCGGAAGGATCTTGACTTACCTGACGACGCATTCATCGTAGCCGCATTGTCCAGGATGGGAGAAGGTGAAGCACACTACAAAGGCTTCGATGTTCTGGCGCTGGTGAAGGAGGAGGTCGAAACGCTCCGGCATTCCGACACCATTAAATTTGTAATTATGGGAAAATCCTACCGGGAAGATAACCCGGTTAAGATAATGCTCGAAGAGCAGGAAATTCACGTCCTCGAAAATGTTGAGGAGGATAGGAAGCAGGCCTATCTTTCGCAAAGTAACCTTTTCATTTCACCGAGCCTCTGGGAGGGATTCAATCTTCCGCTGGTTGAAGCCCAAAGCTTCGGAATTCCGTCTACCTGCCTTTCCGTCGCTGCCCATCCGGAGGTCTGTCCATTTGCATTTGATACCATCGACGATATTGCCAGGTTCATCGTTTTTTTACATGAAAACCCGTCGATGCTGACCCTGGCGTCAACCATTTGCAGGAAGTTCGTTTCAAAATTTACCTGGGATGAAAACCTGCTTGAGCTTCTGAACCTTCTGAAGTAATGCAGTATCTTCCCCATCACCTCTCAAACACCATCGCCCCGGCACCCATGGCACCCGCATCTTCGCCGAGGGCCGCAGCGACAATATCGCAGTGTTCACGGATCATGGGCCAGCAGTATCCCGCAAGATGCCTTTTTACCGTATCGATGATAACCTGTCCCGCCTGCATCACACCGCCGCCGAGTAATACCCGATCCGGGGACAGGGTATTGAGCGTTATGCCGATGGCCCGTGCCAGCATATCGCACGCTCTTTCGTTCACTGCGCAGGCGACCGGGTCGCCCTTCGCCACATATCCGTAGACCATCCGAGAAGTTATGCCATCGGGATTCGCTCGAACTTCCTTAACAAAAGGCGAGCCGAGGGCGTCCGGGCAGGCCGCCGCCAGTTCCTTTGCCAGGAAGACAATTCCGGTAGCCGAGGCATACCGTTCCACACAGCCGCGCTGGCCGCAGTTGCAGAGCAGGCCGTTTGTCTCAACGGAAACATGTCCAAGCTCGCCTGCCATCCCGTTGGTTCCTTTGTAGAGCTTATGATCGATTACGATTCCACCCCCGATTCCGGTTCCGAGCGCATAGCATACCAGGTTTCGCACTCCCCGGCCCGCACCGAACAAAGATTCGCCAAGCGCCATAGCCGTAACATCATTTGCCGCCACAGCAGGCAGTGCAAACCGCGCGGCGATCGGCTCATAGAGCTGCGTTCCGGCCCAGCCCGGCAGATTCTCAGCGCCCCAAACGACACCATCTTCGGTCACAAACCCGGGCGTTCCGATGCCGATGCCGACGATATTCCCCCTCGCCCCCTCTTTGTAAAGAAGCGTGTCTATCATGGCCAGGATATTTTCCAGCACCCGCGCCCCGCCCTTTTCAGCCTCGGTCAACATTTTCGTCAGATGCCGCGATGAACCGTCCCTCTCAATAACCACTCCTTTCAGGTTCGTTCCGCCAAGATCAATGCCGATTGCACACTCTTTCATGGCCGTCTCCTTCACTTGTCACTGTGAGTCCCTTTGGGGTTTCGCTATTAATTTTTAAGGTATTTTCTTAGGTATCCGGAAGGTGGCCTTAAAAATAATGGATGCTGCAATCTTTCCCACCCCCATTCAACTGCGAATAATCCGCGATCATGCCCGACATGCAACCTTCAACATGGCTGCGGATCGCTTCCTCATGGGGTATGCAGCCCGAACCTGTCGGGTAATTCTGCGAACCTACTCCTGGGATGGTCCTGCGATTACGCTCGGATGCATGCAAAGGGCAGAAACGCTTCTTGATGTTCAGGCAATGAATGCCGGGGGAGTCTGTTCGATCTCCAGAATAACAGGAGGACGAGCGGTGCTCCACTGGAACAACCTTACTTACTCTTGCGCATTTCCCATCGACATGGATCCTATGGGCCGTTCGATTGCACAAAGCTATGCAGTCATCAGCCGGTGCCTCGCTGCGGGTCTCCTCAATGCCGGCATCGCCACCGAAACGCACGATTCTCCGCCCGATATCCACTCCGCCCGGAATCAGCGCCTCCCCTGTTTCTGTTCGCCCAACCGCAATGAACTCATGGTCAAGGGAAAGAAGCTTATCGGCTCGGCTCAGAAGCGCACCCGGTATGCCGTATTACAGCATGGCTCCATCCCTCTCGACAACCACTTCTGTCGACTTGGTGAATTCATGAATGCATCACCCGCAGAAAGGGAAGAAGTGGCAAAGTTGTTTAAAAATAAATGCACCTGCGTACGGGAAATTGTTCCGTCGGTAGAGGCAGATTTTCTTGCGGAGTGCATAGAGAAGGGGTTTGCAGAAACGTTGGGGTTAGCTGTGGAAAAATTGGATTGGACAGAAGAGGAATTGAATGCTATCGGGTGCTGAATACTAATATTTCGGGCCGGGATAGGTGGTTGACCCCGGCCTATAAAATCATAAACCGCCGCTTTGCCTTGTCACCCCACGTGTTTGACCTGCTCCTCTATCCACGGATACGTAAGCGCAATGCCCTGCCTGAGGCTGAATCTCGATTTCCAGCCGATGGAATATATCCTGCTATTGGAAAAATTTCGCGACTGCACGCCTACTGGTCCGTCAATGTGCTTTATAGAAACTTTCTTCCCCGCCGCTGCGGCAACAATATTTGCAAGTTCATCCACGCTGGCATATTCCGGACAGCCGATGTTCACCGCACCTTCAAGGTCGGATTGCATGAGCATATAGATTCCCTCGACCATATCGTCAATGTAGGTGTAGGAGCGCACTGCGGAGCCGTCGCCCCAGACCTCAATGGTGCCGCCGTCGCCCGCCTCGGCAATTTTTCGGCAGAGCGCGGCGGGCGCCTTTTCGCGACCGCCCCGCCAGGTCCCTTCGGGACCATAGCAGTTCTGGAACCTGGCAATCCTGACCTTCATTCCCCGGTTACGTTCGTAGGCCTGTGCCATGCGCTCGGCGTAAAGTTTTTCCCAGCCGTATTCGTTGTCCGGGTTGGCAGGAATTGCCTCCTGTTCGGTCATCTCCGGCTCGCCGTGTTTCATGTCGCGGTACACGCAGACCGATGAGGAAAAGAAGTAACGCGAGACACCGGTCTTCCAGGCGTTATGTGTCATGTGAATATTGATCAGCGCGCTGTTGCGCATGATATCGCACTCGGCACTGTGGATGAACCCCATGCCGCCCATGTCCGCAGCGAGCTGGTAGACTTCATCGAAAGCCCCATTACCAAGAGCGAGTGCCTTCCGACAGTTTTCCTCTTCGCGAAGGTCGAGCGTGAGGAACTCGTCGGCCTGAGAGGTGGAGAACTCATGCTTCTTTATGTCAACACCCCGGACCCAGTAGCCCGATTTCTTGAGTTTCTTGACGAGATGGCCGGCAATGAAGCCGCCTGCGCCGCATACCAGTGCTTTTTTCATTTGAGGCTCCCCCAAAATTTGGGACTTCTTCTATATTTCGTTCCAGTATTGATCCGGGTTCGCACGCACCGGGAAGGGAAGCCACGGTTGAACCCGCTTATCAGGCAGAATTTTACCGCTATAGAATCTATTCTTCAACTCCGAATCCGCACTATGCAATTTCCGCCCGACTATTGAGGGTCAGGGTCCAGCCCCCTCAGGCGAGCTTTTTGTCCTTTTCCTTTTTAAGCAGGTAGGCCGGCGGTTCGCGGTTAAGGATCACCTCACGGGTGATGAGAATCTCGCGAATGTCCTCCCGGCCGGGTGTTTCAAACATGATGGGTACCAGGACAGCTTCGAGGACGCTGCGCAGACCGCGGGCGCCGGTCTTCTTGGAGTGCGCGATTTTCACCACTTCTCTCAGGGCATCACGGGCGAAGCTTAGGCGGATACCCTCCATGCCGAGGAGTTTCTGGTATTGACGGGTCAGCGCGTTTTTCGGCTCGGTCAGGATCCGCAAGAGCGACTCTTCGTCAAGCTCATCGAGTGCCAGGACCGTGGGCAGGCGGCCGACTATTTCCGGAATCAGCCCATACCGGATAAGGTCATCGGGTTCCACCCGGCGCAGGACCTCGCCGATGCGATGCTGGTTTTTCCGCTTGAGTTCGACGTTGAACCCCATCCGGCTTTCACCGATACGGGCTTCGATAATCTTGTCGAGCCCCTCGAATGACCCTCCGCAAATGAAGAGAATGTCGCGGGTATTCACCTGGATCAGGCTCTGCTCCGGATGCTTCCTTCCTCCCTTGGGCGGAATATTCGCCGTGGTTCCTTCAAGAATCTTGAGCATTGCCTGCTGCACCCCTTCTCCGGAAACATCCCGGGTTATCGAGGGGTTAGCGGACTTGCGGCTGATTTTGTCGAACTCGTCGACGTAAATAATGCCCTTTTCGGCCTTGGTAAGATCGTAATTGGCGGTCTGCAAAAGCCGCACCAGCATGTTTTCGACGTCTTCGCCGACATAGCCCGCTTCGGTAAAAATGGTGGCATCGACGATGGTGAAGGGGACCTTGAGAAGTCGCGCGAGGGTCTGCGCGACCAGTGTTTTGCCGGTCCCGGTGGGGCCGATCATGAGAATATTGGATTTTTCGATCTCGACGCCGTCGTTATCCTGCTGCGATCGGGAAAGCAGTCGTTTGTAATGGTTGTATGCGGCAACGCAGACGCCCCGTTTTGCATGGTCCTGCCCAACGACGTACTGGTCGATGAAGCCTTTCATTTCAGCAGGGGTCGGCAGCGATTCCATGGTCATGTCGCTCGGGGGAGCGGCACGGCCCTCACGCAGGATCTCGTTACACATGTCAACGCATTCATTGCAAATGTGCACCGAGGGCCCGGTAATGAGCTTCCCCACCTCCTCCGGACTCTTGCCGCAGAACGAGCATTTGACCAGAGGGTAACGCGGCTTATTCGACATCCTACTGCTCCCGCGCCGTCAGGATTTCATCGACGATGCCGTAGGCCTTGGCCTCTTCGGCGGACATGAAGAAATTACGGTCGGTATCGCGGCTAATAACCGAGAGTTCCTGGCCTGTATGCCTTTGCAGGATTTCGTTGAGCGCTGCCTTGACGCGCACGATTTCGCGGGCGTGGATCGCGATGTCCGCGGCCTGCCCGCCGGCCCCGCCTATAGGCTGATGGAGCATGATGCGCGAGTGCGGGAGCGCAAAGCGCTTTCCCTTGGTACCGGCTGCCAGAAGGACAGCACCCATGCTTGCGGCCTGACCGATGCAGATTGTAGAAACATGCGGTTTGATGAACTGAATGGTGTCGTAAATAGCAAGCCCGGATGAGACGATTCCGCCCGGAGAGTTGATATAGAGCGTGATGTCCTTATCCGGATCTTCGTATTCCAGAAAAAGGAGCTGTGCCATGACCAGGTCTGCGGTCGTGTCTTCGATATCGGAACCGAGAAAAATGATCCGCTCTTTGAGCAGCCGCGAATAAATATCGTAGGACCGTTCACCGCGGCCGGTTTGTTCAACTACCATGGGGATAAGAGGCATAGTGCTTTCCCGCAATCCTTTCCAAATCAATTATTTATACGCTGACTGCCGAAGATCTTCAGGTAAGGGGCAACGCCGCCCCTCGAAATCCCGAGTCTTCAGTATAAATTTACTTTTTCCCCGCCTCGGAAGGGTCCACCAGAAATGCGAGTGTTTTCTTTTCTCGAATTTCATCGCGGATCCTGAGGGTGGTGCCGTTTGCCCGCAAACTCTGCTTGAGCGTATCGAACGGCTGCTGATAGTAATCGGCAAGCCGCCTGATTTCGGTGTCCACTTCCTCCTGCGTAGCGGCAATCTTCTCTTTATCAGCGACAAAATCGACGATTCTCTGGCGCTTTATCGTTCGGATTGCAACGTCGCGATATCGGGCATCAATCTCCTGCCGCGTCGGTTCCCGCTCGCCCTGACGAACCTGTTTACGCGCCTCGTCCATCATATAATC
Organism: uncultured Fibrobacterota bacterium; assembly: GCA_963803935.1. Taxonomy (GTDB): domain Bacteria; phylum Fibrobacterota; class Chitinivibrionia; order Chitinivibrionales; family Chitinispirillaceae; genus BOG-1184. Next base: position 11,484 of record CAWDOZ010000129.1, read on the forward strand.
GAAAAACGTCTCGATGCGCGCCGGTGGAACATCAAAGGGGTTATTCTCGATGAGCGTATCGATTGCCTTGCCGTAAGCTTCGTTTTTCGCCTGCTCAAGCGCGTCGCCTTCGAGCCTCGCGCGCAAATCTACCCGTAGCGCCTCTTCGGTCTCAAAGTTGCCTATTTTGTTCAGGAAAGAGGCGACCTCAGGAAGAATCTTCTCCTGCACCCCGGTTATTTTGACGGTAAATTGCCCGCTCTTTCCTGCTACTTCCGACTCGGAATAATCCTTTGGAAATTTTACGGAAACGTCGACCACCTCGCCGGCAGCATGGCCGATGAGCCCCTTATCAAAATCCTTGAGGCGCTGCTCGGCGCCGAGCTCAACGGGATAAGGCGGGTTCTTTACATCGGTTCGCTCCTGACCATCGATAACCACCTTCTGGTACTCTATTTTGATATAGTCGCCCTTTTTCGCCGGCCGGTCAACCGCAGCATACTCGGCAAAGCGGTTTTGCAGATCAACGACCGCGGCATCGACATCGGCTTCCTTGATCTTCTTCGGATCGACCTTCACTTTAAGCTTCAGATACCCTTTAATGTCGATCGGTGGATCGATTTCGGTCTCGATATCGAAGGTCAGCGGCTCGCCCTCTTTTGACTCAAGTTTGCTTACCACTCCCCGGCTTATTGGAATGATGGCATTATTCTCACACGCAGTTTTGAAACTCTTCTGGATAAGGTCATCGACGGCATCCGCCCGGATCGCCTCCCCGTAGCGCTGCATAACTATCGATTTTGGAACCTTACCGGACCGGAATCCGTCGAGCTTCAGGTCCTTCTGTATTTTTGAGAGTTTCTCTGCAAATACCTTATCGACGTCTTCCCCGGGGACTTCGATACTCAATACCCTTTTCCAGGACTCGGGCTCAGAAACTTTTACCTTCACGTGGGTAATCCTTCCTCAGTGTAACTATCGTTACCTGGTTAGACTGCTGTTTTCAAACTTCTAACGCTCGCACCCGCGTCAGCCACGGTCATGCGAGGAGGGGGACTCGAACCCCCACAGGTTTCCCTACCAGATCCTAAGTCTGGCGCGTCTGCCAACTCCGCCATCCTCGCAACAGGCTCAGTACAATTCGGGCCTGCAAGCCACTTAAAATAAGTGATCTGAAGGGAATGGTTCCATCGGGCCGGGAAGGAGTGATACCCGTCACGGTATTTTGATTATTTTTCCTGTAGCCGAATGCACCTGGGTTTCCTACCTCACTCCGGTTCATATCCAGGGAAGAGGGAATTCCCCCCATGGATCCTGCTGCATTATCATGATTAGAAAAATGCTATGAAAAATACTCCTGATCCACGAGCAAAACAGAAATTTGACCGAAATACGCTTTGCCGCAACTGCTATCGCCCCCTTGCACAATGCCTCTGCGACAAGGTAACCGCCTTCGATACCCGACTCAAAGTCATCATTCTCCAGCACCCGCAGGAGCAGCTCAAGATTCTCAACTCTGCCCGCCTGGCTCACCTGATGCTCAAGAACAGTCGAATCTTCGTCGGGCTCTCCTGGGCGAATTTCAAGAAGGTCGCCGGGTTGCAGGAGAACCCCTCGGATTGGGGAGTACTCTATCTTAAGCCCGAAGAGATTGAACCGGGAGGCAGTAACGCACCACTGACTGTATTCAATCGCAGGAAATTGCCGATTGAGGACACCTCGTTTCTGCGCGGCATTATCGCCCTGGACGGCTCATGGAAGCAGGCAAAGGCGCTCTGGTGGCGGAATGCCTGGCTCCTCAAGCTCAACCGCATCACCCTGAACCCGGATCATGCTTCCCTGAGGCCGCAGGTGAAGGGCGAAGGATTGTCTACCATTGAGGCGATTGCGTTTGTGCTGGATCATCTGGGGGAGAATAGGGATACGGGGGCAGCTTTGAATAAATATTACGGTGAGCTGATTATACATGCTCCCACAATATAAAAGAATGCGTGGCCTTCAGGCGGGGACACCATTCTCACGACTCCCTCGCACTAGTATCGATTGAATCCTTTCATAGTATATTCATTCCATGCATAAAGAACTTCTGGTATTCCAACGAAACGAAATAACGGAGCATTTTGTCTACCTCGCTTACGCCCGCAAGGCACAGGGCAGGAACCGCGAAATCCTCGAGAGGCTCGCGGCCGACGAGCTCCGTCACTACCATCAGTTCTTCAAATATACCAATCAGGAGCTCCGGCCCATCGGGTTGAAAGTCCGCTTTTACCGGCTCTGCGCCGTGATCTTCGGGTTAACTTTTGGTATGAGGCTCATGGAAAACGGGGAGAAGCGTGCGGAGATGGCCTACAGCCGGTTCGGAGGCATCATGCCGGAAATAGCCCAGATCATCAGGGACGAGTCCGGCCATGAGCAGGCGCTCATTGCGCTCATCACCGACGAACGGCTCTCCTATATGGGCTCCATGGTGCTGGCGCTCAACAACTCAATCCAGGAGTTTTCCGGCATCGCGGTGGGACTTACCTTTGCCATGGGCAATGCCGGGCTCATCGGCTCCACCATCCTGATAAGCGGCCTCGCCGCCACGCTTGCCATGTCGGCCTCTGAGTACTTGTCACAGAAAGCCGAAGGTGCGCACCTGGCAGGCAGAAGCCCGGTCAAGGCAATCGCCTGGGCCGGGGGAATTTATCTGAGCGTGGTGCTCATGATCGCGCTGCCGTATCTTTTGCTGGTCAATTGCTATGCCGCATTATTCACCGGAGCCGCGGCGGTGCTGGCGATCATCATGGCATTTACGTTTTATATGGCTGTTGTCAAGGGCCTGCCCTACCGTGCCGTGCTGCTTGAAACGCTTGCGGTCTTTGCCGTGGTTGTCGGTCTGTCGTCGCTTATCGGGATCGGGGCGAAGCGGGTATTTCATCCATCGCTTTAGCCGCAATCTCCGTCGCCGACGGTTTTTCCGGTGCCTCTCAACAGATTATCACCTGCGCCTTGGACGTGAAGTTATATGGTCCGGCCATCATGTCTTTTAACGGCAAAAACTATTATACTTAGTTCAGCGAATCATCCCGGAACGCCGTAGGTCAACGCATCCGTACTGGACGGTGCCTTTTCTCGTTTGAGGAATTACAGGAGCTATGATGAATTCAAGCTTTGTTGAATCAATCAGGAAGTTTGCAGCTCACGGAGTTGTGACCGGGCTCATCATGCTCTCGACGGCTTGGGCCGGCCAGACACCTATCAACCTGGCGGACATTCCCCAATTCGTGAGCCCGCTCGTCATTCCGCCGGTGTATGTGCCCGACAGCAGCTTCAGCGATCACGATTCCTTCACCATCAGCGTAAGTCAGTTTCAGCAGGATCTCGGGCTCGGCGCGTACGATTCGGCCCGGCAAACCTATACCGGGCTTCTCGATTCCACAACCCATCTCCCGGTTAAGACCACCGTGTGGGGGTACGGAGGGTGGATTAGAGATCCGGCGACCGGTAACAAGGTTCATTTCAGCAACTATCCCGGCCCCACCTTTGAAGCCGTGCGCGGCCGGGAAATCGAGGTGCGCTATACCAACAATCTCGTCGATTCCGCAACCGGGGCTCCGCTTTCCCATCCTTTGGCCGTCGATCCGACCATCCACTGGGCGAATCCAAACGGCATGTCGATGATGCCGCCGTTTCCCTGGCCTGCCTTCCCCCCCGGTTTTCCGGCAGCGCAAACTCCGGTTCCCCTCTGCACCCACCTTCACGGAGGAGAAGATGCGCCGGCGAGCGACGGGGGGCCGGAACAGTGGTTTACACCGGGGAATACAATGACGGGCCCGACCTTTAACCCGGCCCCCAGCATCTACCTCAATACCCAGCCGGCAACAACCCTCTGGTATCATGACCATGCCCTCGGCATTACCCGCCTGAATGTGTATATGGGGCTGGCGGGATTCTACATCATCCGCGACAATGCGGACCCGGTTGCGCCGCACCTGCCGTCCGGAAAATACGAAATCCCCCTCGTAATCCAGGACCGGTCGTTTGCAACGGACGGCTCCCTCATGTTTCCTGCTCAGGGACTTAACGATTCGATCCATCCGTACTGGGAGCCGGAATTTATGGGCTCGGTCATCCTGGTCAATGGAAAGACCTGGCCCTATCTCACCGTTGAGGCGAGGCGTTACCGGTTCCGCATCCTTGACGGATCAAATGCGCGATTCTACAGCCTGCATCTTGTTAATCAGACAGCGGGTTCCTCCAGTCCCGTATTCTGGCAGATCGGCAGCGACGGAGGCTACCTCCCGGCGCCGGTACAGCTCGCCGACAGTTTGTATATCGCTCCAGGGGAGCGCGCCGATGTCATTATAGATTTTACCGGGCTTGCCGGCTCCTCCGTCAATCTTACCAATTCAGCATACGATCCCTATACTTCGAAAATCATGCAATTCAGGGTTGTGGCGGCCGCAAGCGCCGACACGAGTACGCCCCCTTCAAGCCTTTCACTTCCGTCTATCGTCAAGCTGACCCCTGCGCTCCCCCTGGTGAATGTCGGTCCCGGGGCGGTTCCGGACACGCTTTCGGGCACGCCGGTGCGCTCGCTGATTCTCAATGAAGTGGAGGGCCCGGGCGGCCCATCCATGGAACTGCTCAATAATGCGCATTACGACATGCCGGTAACCGAAACCCCGCGTGTCGGGGCCACCGAAATATGGCGCATTATCAATACGACCGATGAAACCCACCCCATCCATCTCCACCTTGTCCAGTTCCAGCTGCTCGATCGCCAGAATTTTGATGCTTCCGGCTATCTTCATGTCTGGGACTCATTGAACAGCGGTGTCACACCGGGAGCGGGCGGAACCTATCTCGCGGTTGAGCCGTACCTTCAAAACTCTCCGGTAATGCCCCCTCCCCAGGAGCAGGGGTGGAAGGATACCTACAAGGCCTATTCGGGACAGGTGATGCGGCTTATCGTGAGGTTTGCTCCCCAGGATGCCGCATCATCGCTGCCAGGTGTGAACCTGTTCCCCTTCGATCCCACTAAAGGAAGCTATGTGTGGCATTGCCATATGATCGATCATGAAGACAATGACATGATGCGACCATACACACTGATAAGTGATTCCTCCGCAGTCCGTCGGGTGATCCCGAAGCCGGCCGCTCCCGAAGTATCCCTGAAAGTCCTGAGCTTCGCCAGGGGCACGGTATTTTCATATACCCTGCCGGTGAGTTCACCGGTGAAGCTGCAGCTATTTACCCTCCAGGGGAAACTGGTCGCTACGCTGCATTCCGGCTACCAGAAATCGGGCTCGTATTCGTATCAAATGACAAGAGGCCAGCTGTCGCAAGCCAAGTATCTTGTCGAGCTCACCTCTGCAACCCGCACGATTACGAGACTTTTCTGAATGCTTTGCCTCAGGAGCCTGGCTCGGCAGATATGCTTATGAGCGAAAATTTATCATCGATTCAATATTATTGTCGCGCTCTTTTCGAGAGATCCCACCCTGAACCGCACCTCATACAGGCCTGCTGCGAGAGCTGTGCTTTTCAAATCGACGGAGTATGAACCTTCAGCCTGATGACGGTTAAGAGCCATAATTGTCCTGCCGAGGATATCATACAGTACGATCTCCACGAGTTCCGCATTCGGCAGGGAATAAGCGATCCGGCCGTTTTGTATTGAGACTTCACACGCTTTTCTAACTGAAACCGACGATGCCACAGAAACCGACGGCGCGAATGTCCAGGTCCCCGACCAGGCGCCATATACTGAAGAGGGAGAACTGTACACGCAGACACGCCAGAAATACGTCAAGCTCGGATTCGGAGTGAACTGATACGAAGTTGATGAGGTGGTATTTGAGAGAGCAAAATTACTGAAATTGGAGGTGCTCGAAACCTGTACCGCGTAGGAGGATGCATAATTGACCGACCCCCAGCTCAGCGTAAGTGAAGCGCCCTTGGAGTACGTTGCGCTGTTAGAAGGCGAACTGAGGCCAGGCGCGGGAGCAGTGATCGTCGAAAAAGTCCATGCGTTCGACATGCCGCTTTGTCCAATGGCATTTGCCGACCAAACGCCCCAGGAATAGGTTGTCCCATAGGTGATTGAAGAGTTCGCCGGCACGATTTGCGAATTCCCCGAAATGCCGGCCTGGTAGTAAATCGTGGTCGATAGCGATGTGCCGAGCGACACCTCCGCCCCGTACGACGTAGCCCAGGCGGAAGAACCCCACATCAGGGTCAGCGGGAGGGCAACATTCGTTGCCCCATTGGTCGGCATCGAGAGAAGCGGCGCCGAAGGAATGCCGAGCGTCGAGAAACTCCATGCGCCCGACCATGTCGTTCCGCCGGCATTGCTCGCATTTGCCCGCCAGTAATAGGTCCCCCCATTGACAAGGCCGCCTGCCGCTCCGATCAGGGCTAAGCCGGTCTGGACAAAAACCGTATTTGCAAAAGCCGAACCGGTTGAGACCTGAACCGTATACGAAGCGACGGTCCCGCTTACGGAACTCCAGCTCAACGTAAGCGCGGTCCCCTCCCCCGTCGAACCGTTGGATGGCAAAGAGAGCACCGGGGCAGGCGGCGCTGCAACAACTGTCGTGAAGCTCCAGATAGTCGACCATACACCGGCGCTGCCCTCATTCGATGCATTTGCGCGCCAGTAAAATAGGGTAGCGTTCGCAAGACCGCCTGGACCCGAGATGGTCTGCGTGAGTCCGGACTGGTCGAAGATTGTTGCGTCGAATGCACTTGATCCGGCCATCTGAACCTCATAGGAGGTCGCCGTAGCGACAGTTCCCCAGGTCAGGGTACCCGAAACCGGCTGGTTTACGGCGCCATTGGTCGGCGAGGCCAGCGCCGGAGCGCCCGGCGGAACCATGGCCGTGGTAAAACTGTCTTTTGTCCCTGTGGTGGACCCGGAGGCATTCGAAGGCGTAACGATCCAGTAATACTTCGTCGCGTATTTCAACGATGCAGCGATAGAGTTAATGGAACCTGAAGAGCTCAGGATAGTCGGACTGAATGCCGAGTTGGTGGACACCTGAACCGTGTAGCTGGTTGCTCTTTCGCCGCATTCCAGGAGAGGGTCGTCGCAAGAGGAACGTTAGTTGCGTTGGTTGAGGGCGATACCAGCACAACCTGACCCGGCAAACTGCCGGTAATGACCGAGACGTTGTAGGTTTGGGTATTCAAGTCGTACGTCGTGTTGGTCAGGATATTCACCGCAATGCCATATGGATTTCCCCCGGCTGCAAGTGTCGTCGTCGCATTGTTGGATCCATTGATTACCGTGACGGTATTGTCACTCATATTTGCCACATAAATCATATCGGTTATCGGATTCACCCCTATTGCATCGGGGTCCCCCCCCACCGCGATAGTGGCGACACTGTCGTTTTTTGCACCGTAGATCGCCGAGACGGTTCCAGGTTGGTTCATATTTGCCACATAAATCATGTTAGTCACCGGGTCCACCGCTATGGCATCGGGATACAACCCGACGGTTATGGTTTTCGTCGTATTGTTTAAACCGTTGATCGCCGTTACCGTAGTACCGCCGTAATTTACCGCATAAATCATATCGGTCACCGGATTCACCGCTATGGCCAGGGGAGACAACCCCGCGGTAATAGTGGCTGTGACACTGTTGGTAGCACCGTTGATCGCCGTTACCGTGCCCCCACCGTAATTTGCAACGTAAATCATGTTGGTCACCGGATCAACCACTATGGCGTATGGCTCCGATCCCACGCCTATGGTGGTCGTGACACTGTTGGTTGCACCGTTGATTACCGAGATGCTGTTGCCATTCATGTTCGCCGTATAAATCATATCGGTCACCGGGTCCACCGCTACGGCGACAGGTTTTGATCCCACCCCGATGGTGGCCTTGACACTATTGGTAGCACCGTTGATTACTGATACCGTGCCGCTGCCGCTATTCGTCGTGTAAATCATAGCGGTGACCGGGTTCACGGCTATTGCCCAGGGCTTTGATTGCACACCGATGGTGGCAGCGACACTGTTGGTGGCACCGTTGATCGCCGTTACCGTGCCGTCGCCGCTATTAGCCACATAAATCATATTGGTCACCGAATCCAGGGCTATCGCATAAGGTTGCGACCCTACCGTTACCGAGTCGGTTATGCTGACCACATCGGCCCGGATAGTAATTGCGCCCCAAAGCGCCATAGTAAGTGCCGCCATTAACCTTATTAATTTGTTTTTCATAGAGGTCTTTCCGCGTAAAGGTTTAAATATAGGAAAATTGCCCGTGTGCCGTCATGGACGATTTGGTATTTGCTTTCTATGCGATGGTATTGCTTTTCGTCAGCACAGGGTGACGGAATTACAGGCAAGATAAATTATATTCCGCTTACCTGAGTTGTCAATACCCGCTGCTGCCGCATGAGATTAATTATGGAGCCTTGGCCGGGGGGATATGGCAATCTGCAAATTCCGTGAATGTCGCCCGGGGCAGGCGAGCTGATTTTTTTGCAGGATGCCTTCCGAAGGCCCGACTTGTACAGGAGGAGGGACCGGACCGGCGTTAGAATGCCCAGCCTATTTGACAGAGCTCAAATTCAAAAATGACATTGGATCCTGCGAGCGGATTCCATAAGGAGGATTCAGAGGCTAAGTTATTATATCCAAAATCAGCATACCTTCCGACGATTACCCCGGCCCCCCAATATAAACCTTTCCTCGAAAATATCCGGACCCCTAATCCCACTCCCATCCCGAACCGATTCTCGGATTGAACTATAGAAGATGGTTGAGTGAATAGATTGCCGCTTGCGTAGCCCTGCAGGTAAGCGTATCTGATGAAGGCGCTCAGGTAAAATCCTTTCTGGTTGTTTCCCAGGAAGTAGCGATAATGACAATCGGCGTCAAATTCGGCTATTTCATTTTCCGACGAGCTCCCTCCCCAGTATATCGGGAATGCGAGTTCGGCATGCCGGTTCACATTGAACAGGGAGAATGTTCCGGAAAAGCTTGGATAATAATCCAGGAAAAAAAACCTTATGGGATTGATCTCAACGCCGAAATTCTTATTTTGCAGCGGGTTGACGTTTCTTTCGGCATAGATCGCCTGCTGCATCTTGAAAATGGAATCGATCTTGGCATCCGTTGACAACTCAGCCTTTTCCTCTGCAATTGCGCAGAGGGCGAGCAATAGAATCAGGAACATTGAGAATCGTATATTTTTCCTGTAGTGCGCAAGATCTTTCAACGTATTCACTCCTTAACCCATTTCCATAATCCGTAAGCCCGGTTCCCCATCAAAGGAGCTATAACTAATCGTCATTTTGCCCGTATCATAATCAGCACCATCTTGAATCTCCCAATCCCCGCCACCGCATGCGGCTTATTGGCAGGAAGGATAATCTGCCGCCCTGCCGTTACCTCATATGAAGCTCCATCAATCGTAAATATTCCTATGCCATCGATGATCTCTGCCAGTGCATCAAAAGGTGCCGAGTGGGTGCTCAGCCGCTGTCCTTCATCAATAGCGAACACTGTAACGGTCCCTTCATTCTTGTCGATGATAGTCCTGCTGACAATGGAACCATCCTGGTAGCCGACAAGTTCGCCGTAGGAAAACGGCGTACCGATCAGCTTGTAGTCGGTTCCCTTTCTTTCAAAATCCGACATGGATGCTTTTCCTCAGGTTGAGACCGATTTTATGCTTTGCCCGGCGTGTTTGATAATATAAGTTAAGCGGAAATCCTCGGATATCATCCGTTGCGGGATACCCCTCTGCTAAAGAGGGGACCTATGACGCGAGGAGTCGGCGCAGTCGAGTATAAACCGCGCCGGATGTCGGACCAGATTAAAATTGACATCCTGCCCGGCAAATCATAATTTTGTACCGATAATCCCGCTCGACTTTCCCATAATGTTTTCATGGCCCTTACAGGGTACCTGAATACCGGAATTGGCCATCAAGCAGTCCTTCTGGGGGTGTTTATGCTTTTTCAAGGAAAGAAAAAATCCCTTATCCTTCGATTTTTACCCTTCATAGGTGCAGGTTTCTGGGCAGCTTATAGCGCATCTCCCCCCCCTCCTGACCTGCCGGTTCCTTCCGCAAACCAGATGGCATGGCAATTGGGAGAGCTTACGCTATTCACCCATTTCGGCCTGCAGACCTATACGGGCACCAATTTGGCAAACGGCACGGGCGATTCCACGCTCTTCAATCCCACGCAATTTGACCCGAATGAATGGGTTGCCGCGGCAAAGGCGGGCGGATTCAAAGGGATCGTGATGACGTGCAAACACGAGGAGGGTTACTGCCTCTGGCAGACGAAGACTACAAATTATTCTGTTGCCGAATCTCCCTGGGAGGGCGGCAAGGGAGATGTCGTTAAAGATGTATCCGCGGCCTTTCATGCCGCAGGTCTGCGGTTTGGCGTCTATCTTTCGGTCTGGGATCAGCATTATCAGCACTACGGCGCGGCTGAGCGGGTCAACTATCCGACCTATGGCGCCTATTACCTGGCCCAATTGAAAGAAAATTTTACCAATTATGGTGAAATCGACGAGGTATGGTTTGACGGCAATGGAGCGGACTCCATGCAGATGACCAACGCTGATTGGCAGATGATATACGATACCGTTGTAACATTATGCCCGAACGCCGTCATCTTTCAGGGATGGGCCAAAGACAGCATGCATGTTACCGTCCGCTGGCCGAACAATGAGAATGGTGATGCCGGAGATCCCGACTGGGGCTACCGACCGCCGCCGGGCACCAATCTGATCCCCTCCGATACTGCGCAGTGGAATCCCGCAGAAGCGGATGTGACCTTGCAGGGTAACTGGTTTTATAATAATACTCCTATTGCTACGCTTTCCCAGATTCAGAGCATCTTTCTGACCTCGGTAGGCCGCAGCGGCGTCGGGCTTTACAATATTGCCCCGAACAAACTGGGACTCATCGATTCGGCTTCAATCGCAGTTCTTGGAAAATTCAATGGGTGGGTGGACAGCATCTATGGCTCAAACCTGTCACTCGGCGCGACGGCAAAGGGAAGTACGGTTCGAGGCAACGATTCCACCTTCAGCGCATCTAACGCCATAGATACCAGTTTTTCTACCTACTGGGCACCGGACAGCTTCGCCCTGGGCAAGCCGGACACGCTGACGGTGACCCTTGCTAAGCTCGATACCATCCGTATGTTTATCCTGCAGGAGTATATACCGCTCGGCCAGCGAGTCGGGGCATTCAATATCCAGACCTATAACGGCAGCAAGTGGAGTACTGCCTTCAGCGGCGGAACGACGATAGGCTATAAGCGAATTATTCAGCTTACCACCCCCGTTTCAGCTTCGGCAGCGCGATTGATCATCACCAGCACGCTCCCAACTCCCTGTATTAGCACGTTTGCCCTGATAGGTAATCATGACCTGTTAACCGGGACTGTACCGAAGAAGGAGAAATATTCCGGAGTATCCGCAGTAAAAATTTCGGTGATGAATGCAGGGACGCTGCTCTGCTCGATGCCTGCCCTCGGAAATGCGGGCCTGCAGCTCATATCGATGAACGGTAAAAAACTGGATCTTCAACCCATCGGCACAGCAGCCGGCGCGCTCGAATTTTCCCTGCCCTCCCACTCGCCCGGCATCTTTTTCGTGCGCGCACTGCTCAATGGACATGAAGTGGGACACCGGGTACTCTTGCTTCAGTAGCCGGATTACCGCTCGTTAAAGGCTCCAGCCTTTTTCAGGGAAGAAAGAGGATACGCTGTGCGGCTTCATTTCCATTAATCAAGGCACGGAGTAAAAACACTCCTGGAGCATGCGGGGGAACGGAAAATTCTTCCGCGCAGGCAGCCGTTCCGGATCCGGTAACCCTTAGCCTTTTGCCGCTCACTGAAACGACCTCGAGGGAGATCACTCCCGGTTGAGAACTCGCACAGTGAATTTTTCCATTTCCGGTCGCTGCAATTTTCACCACTGCGGGTCCGGATGCCCCGGACTCCCGCAGGGTAACCCCGGTAACCAGCATATTTTTCCCGATGAGGGAAAAATTATTGATGAGAGGAATGGGCCGGGATTGCGTGATGATCAGGCGCGCCCGGGAGGCAGCTACCGGCGTCGAAAGCTGGATTATGCGTTTATACCCGATAGTCGTACCGCCGGTGAAAGCGGATGTCCACTTGCCGCCGTTGTAGGTCTGGATATTGAATGCCCCAACTCGCTGGCCGAGCGGTATATACTCCTGCAAAACGAACATGCGGATGGTATCGACCGCGGGGAGGCTCACGGTCAAGGTATCCGGTTGATTCCAGGCAAGGCTCTCCGGTGCCCAATATGTATTGTAGCCGGTATCAATGGCATTGCCGGGGCCGAAGTCTGCGGAATCGTCAGCCCATACACTGCTTGCCTGCGCAGTTGCCCCTTTTGATAAGTTCATTGTGTAAATGCTGTCCACCCATGCGTTGAACCGACCGAGAACCTTGATCGAAGCTGAATCGATGAGCCCAAGTTTATTCGGGGCAACATTGTAAAGTCCGACCCCGGCGCGGCCTACCGAAGTCAGATAGATGCTTTCAATCTGGGCAGCGGTTTCTATCGCACTGCCATTATAAAACCAGTTACCTTGAAGGGTAACATCTGCTTCCTGAGGTTCCCACAGGGCGGCGCTGCTTACCGTCATCCCGGTGCCGGGAACAGGGGAGAATCCCCAGTCCGGATCGCCGGCGTCCCCGTTTTCATCGCCCGGCCAGCGTAATTGTATATGATGGGTATCGGAAGGCCAGAACCCCTGAAACGTAACGCAACCCGGCGCAAGATTTATTACTTCCGTATAGATATTCGACCAGTCCGCAGATGTCAGGTTCATGCTGTCGGAGCCATTCCCGTCAAACCAGACTTCGTCAACCGTCCCGTAATTGCTCAAGCACTCCTGAATTTGCGCCTCGTAGTAGGAGGCATAGGTTGGATACGTTGCCTGCTCTTTGGTTCCCCAATGCTTATAATGCTGATCCCAGACCGAAAGGTAGATGCCGAACCGCAATCCTGCTGCATGAAAGGCGTCGGCTATGCTTTTTACAACATCGCCCTTGCCGCCTTGCCACGGTGAAGAAACGACGCTATACCGGGTTGTCTGAGTCTGCCAGGTGCAGTACCCCTCATTGTGCTTTCCAACGAGGACGATTCCCTTGAATCCCCCGGCCTGGGCCGCCGATACCCATTCGGCCGCGTTAAACTGGGTAGGATTGAAAAGAAGGGTGTCGCTGGGATTTCCGTTGGCCTGATTGGTGCCGGTAAAAGTCTGCAACCCGAAATGAGTGAACAGAAGCAATTCGGCCTTCTGCCAGGCCATCTGGTTACTCGACGGAGCGGGGCCAAGAAGAGCCGGCGGGGAAGCAGCAAAGACGATGGTCGAAAGAGCCAGAGCAGCGATGCACATCCGGCTGATCGCGATCCTGCAAAAATTTAAACCCATCATAAGTATCCTCCCGGTTATTAATTCCCGATTAAATTATGACGGAGCTGAGGTCGTAACAACGGTCATGCGTACAAGTATTCTTTGCACTATCTATCCGGCACCCTTTTGAGGTGTCAAGCTAAAAAAGATCTATCATTTCCCTCCGAACCCTTGCACAACCTTTCCAATATCTTTCATCGTTTCCATCCCGCCTTTTTTCTGCAGCAGGTTCCCGGTTACAATAATATCCGCGCCGGCATCGAGAATTGCAGCAGCTGTCTCCGGCTCGCGAATACCGCCTCCTACGATAAGGGGGATGTCGATGAGTTCTTTGACTTTTTTAATCATCTCGCAGGGAACCGGCTGCGGAGCTCCGCTGCCCGCTTCGAGGTAGACAAGCTGCATTCCCATGTACTGGGCGGCCAGGGCGTGCGCTGCCGCAATGGCAGCCTTTGCGCGCGGCAGCGGCCGGGTATCGCTCATGAACTCGACCGAGGAAACCGCGCCGGATTCGACCAGCATGTAAGCGGTGGCAATCGGTTCGATTCCGAGTTTCCGGATGACGGGCGCGGCCTTGACATGTTCGCCGATGAGGTTTACCGGATTGCGGCCCGAAATGAGCGAAAGGAAGAGTACGGCGTCCGCATGGCCGGACAGCTGTGTCGCATCGCCGGGGAACAGTATGAGCGGAACCGAGACTTCCCGGCGAACGCTTTCAACAAAGGTATCGAATACATTACTCTGCAGAAGGCTCCCGCCGACGAGCACCGCATCCACGCAGCCGGTGCCTTCGGCCGCTTTCGCGATGCGGGCGGCTTCACTAAGTGAGAAATCGTCGGGGTCGAGCAGGATCCAGTACTGCTTGCGGCCCTTTGCGATTTGCTGCCGCAGCGCTTCCAGGATCGTCGGCCGTTTCATGAGGCACTCTTCGCTTTTTCGGCAATGCGATGCGTCGCCGCGGCAAGCGCTTCTCCGAGTTTATCCGGCTCCCTGCCGCCGGCCTGCGCCCGGAACGGCGATCCGCCGCCGCTTCCCGCCACCATGACCGACGCGGCTTTGACCAGTTCGCCGCAGTGCGCCCCGTACTTGACGGCAAGGCTCCCGGCGCATGCCGCAAGCATGACTGCGCCGTCGGCGACACCTGCAAGCACGATGAGCATATCGTCAAGATTCCGGCGCTTGATGGCATCGGTGACCGCATTGAAAATATCGTTGAAGGTCTTCTTGTCCGTTTCACCGAGGTTGTACACATTCCACTTCAGCAATCCCTCGCGGGCCAGGGCCGTTTCAAGGATGAGGCCGACTTTGGCCTGGGCTCCTTCGGCAGAGAGCGCAGCAAGCCGCGCCTGGAGGTCGGCGTAATTGTCGATAACCCCCTGTAACCGCTCGATGACCGTTTCGCGGTTGCTCTTCAGAAGCTCCGCAGCCTGCGCGAGCTGCTCTTCCCGAAGGCTTAAAAGCCGTGCGCTTTCGAGACCGGTTATCGCCTCGATGCGCCGCACACCGGCTGAAATGCTCGTCTCCTCGACAATATGGAAGAGGCCGATCTGCCCGGTTGCCTTCACATGGGTACCGCCGCAGAGCTCCTTGGACACGCCCCCCATGGAAACGACCCGCACCGACTCCCCGTACTTCTCACCGAAGAGCGCTGTTGCGCCTTCGCGCTTCGCCGTCTCGACATCCTTGATGTCGGTGGTCACCGCCAGATTCTCGAGGATCCAGCCGTTGACAAGATTTTCAACCACGGAAAGTTCGGAAGCGTCTAGTGCCTTGAAATGGGTAAAATCGAATCTGAGGCTCTTGTCGTCGACCCGGGAACCGGACTGACTCACATGACTGCCGAGAGTTTTCCTCAGCGCGGCCTGCAGGAGGTGCGTCGCCGAGTGGTTACGCCGGATGGCGGCGCGCCGCACGCCGACAAGCGACGCCAGGAGGGGTTTTGCAAAATCGTCCCTGACAATGATCGCCTCGGTTGATGCGCGATGGATTACGAGGTCGTTCCATTTGATGGTATCGTCGATCCGGAGCGTTTTTCCCGAACCGGTGGTCAGGATCCCGACATCGCCGACCTGGCCCCCCGAAGAGGCATAGAACGGGGTCGCGTCGAGAATGAGCAGGTACGAGGTCCCCTCCTCGCGTTCGAGCACCTTGTACCGGCATACGGAGACCTCCGCTTCGTCCGTGTCGTATCCCAGGAAAACGGTCCCGGCGCAGGGGGCAATTTCGATCCACCCCTCAGGGGTAAGCCCCGAATCATCCGCCTTGCGCGCTTCACGGCCGCGCGCCTTCTGCTCATCCATGGCACGTGAGAAATCCGCCTCGTCAACCGTCAGCCCTTTTTCCGAAGCCATAAGCCGCGTGAGGTCCATGGGAAATCCGTAGGTGTCGTACAGGGCAAAAACGTCGGACCCCGGAAGCCGCGTTTCGCCACGTTTGGCGCAAAGATTAACCATGACGCCGAACTTCTGGATTCCCTGTTCGAGTGTGGCGCCGAACCGCTCCTCCTCGGACCGAATCACCTCCTCGACATAGGCACGCCGCTCCGTTATTTCCGGGAATGCCTCGCCCATGAGCTGTTCGAGCGGTTGTACGAGCCGGTAAAGATACGGCTCGGTGAGCCCGAGCTCCCTGCCGAACCGTGCCGCGCGGCGCAGGAGCCTGCGCACGACATATCCCCGACCATCGTTCGAGGGGAAGACACCGTCGGTGATGGCGAAAACAAGCGAGCGGATATGATCGGCGGCAACCCGGAACGGCGTCCCGGGAACGCCCGGATCGTAGGCCCGTCCGCTGATCTCTTCGAGACTGCCGATTATAGGCCGGAAAAGGTCGGTATGATAGTTCGAATCCACTCCCTGCAGCACGGCCACTACCCGCTCGAAGCCCATCCCGGTATCAACGTGCCGGGCGGCGAGCGGAACAAGGGTCCCTCCCTTTTCCCGGTTGTACTGCATGAAAACGAGGTTCCACAGCTCCCGATACCGGGCGTTCTCGCCGTTCACCCCGGCTATCGGATCGGCAAAGGTGGCATCGCGGGTCGCCGCATCGCCCATGTCAAAATGGATTTCGGAGCACGGCCCGCACGGACCGGTTTCGCCCATCTCCCAGAAGTTGCTTTTATCGCCAAAGGGCATTATCCTGCTGTGGAGGATATCGGTCTCACTCTTCCAATAGCCCGCAGCCTCGTCGTCGCTCACATGCACCGTTGCAAAGAGCCGGTCCTTCGGCAGCTTCCACACTTCGGTGAGGAGTTCCCATGCCCAGCGAATCGCCTCTTTTTTATAGTAGTCGCCAAACAACCAGTTGCCGAGCATTTCAAAGAAGGTGTGGTGGTAGTGATCGCGTCCCACCTCTTCGAGGTCGTTGTGCTTGCCCGAGACGCGCATGCACTTCTGGGAGTTCGCCGCCCGTTTGAGGCCGCGCGGATTTTCGCCGAGGAAAATCGACTTGAACTGGTTCATCCCTGCATTGGTAAAGAGCAGCGTGGGATCGTCCATCGGCACCACGGGCGCGCTGCGGACAAAGGTGTGGTCATGGCTCTGGAAAAAACCAATGAAGTCGTTACGGATCTGGCTGGATGTTTTCATGAAGAGATGCAACCATTCGGGTTATGGAGTCGGCGGAAACGCGATGCGCTTCCGCCATATTGACAGTATGCTGCGGCCCGGCAACGAATAATCCCTATTCTTCGGTAGGCGGCTCAACCAGTTCGTGCAGCAGGGGTCCTTTGCGGGTTGCGCTCTTCTCCCGCACCTTTTTCTCGAGGTCTTCGAGAATGTCGCGGTGAAGGATGAGGAAGTCCCGCGCCTTCTCCCGGCCCTGCCCGATGCGCTCGCCCATATAGGAGAACCAGGAACCGCTCTTCTCGACGATCTGCATCTCGGTGGCGAGATCGAGAACGTCGCCTTCGAAGGAAATCCCCTTACCGTAAAGAATGTCGAACTCGGCATCCTGGAACGGCGGGGCGACCTTATTCTTGACTACCTTCGCGCGCGTCCGGCTGCCGATGACCGACTCGCCGTCTTTTATCGCGGCAATGCGCCGGATGTCGATCCGGACCGATGCGTAGAATTTCAGGGCATTGCCGCCCGTGGTGGTTTCCGGGTTGCCGAACATGACCCCGATCTTCATGCGGAGCTGGTTGATAAAGATGAGGATGGTATTGGATTTCGACAGGATGCCGGTAAGCTTCCGGAGGGCCTGCGACATGAGCCGTGCCTGGAGTCCCATGTGACTGTCACCCATCTCCCCTTCGATTTCGGCAGCCGGCACCAGCGCGGCGACGCTATCGACGACGATAATGTCGACCGCGCCGCTCCGGATGAGCGTATCCGCAATTTCAAGCGCCTGCTCGCCGGTGTCGGGCTGCGATACGAGGAGGTTATCGATATCGACTCCCAGGTTTTTCGCGTACGTGGCGTCGAAGGCATACTCGGCATCGATGAGCACCGCGATTCCGCCCTTCCGCTGCGCATTGGCAATTGCGTGAAGCGCAAGGGTGGTTTTTCCCGACGACTCCGGGCCGAAAATCTCGATGACCCTGCCTTTGGGCAGGCCGCCGACCCCGAGCGCCAGATCAAGCGAAAGGGCTCCTGTCGGGATGACGGGAATGTCGGTTTTGAGCCCCGCGGTTCCGAGCCGCATGATCGCTCCCTTGCCGTGCTGCTTTTCGATCTGGCTGACCGCCTGCTCGATTGCCGCACTCCTGCCGCGATCCTCACGGCTTTCCTCCGGCGCTGCCCCTTTTTTCGCCATGAACCGCTCCTTTGTAAGAATAATCTTTCTATATTATTGGACGATTGGAAGTCCTAAAGATAAAACATGGCGCGAGATAAGGGAAGTGGGGGAGAAAAGATGAGGGGAAAGGATTAAGAAAAAATATGGGCGTTACGGCTAAGCGTTAGCGCGCCTCCGCCGGCTCTCGGCAAAGCCGAGCCGGTGTTTTAAGCTCTGCGGCTTTGCCTTAGCCTTAAAATACTGTCGCCATCACTTACGTTCCGGGCGACACCCTTTGTCCTCACTAACGCAAAGTCAAAAGATCAAGAATATTGCCTAAGCGGTAAGATCTTTTGAAGTTTCTTTCATCAGTGCATCATGGATATCGGCGCCCAATTCCGGCTCCTGAATTCCATCGCCCGCACTGTTTGCTATTCGATCAGCGTAATCAATTTTTGTACAACATAGGAACCAGCCTTGAATACCAATAAGTATTGTCCTCGCAGGGCATTCTTCTTATTGATATTTAATTCATAAGAACCTTTATACTGCATTGCATTAAAATATTTCTCAACCGCCCTGCCTTTCAGATCATAGAGTACTATTGATACATTCGAGGGCTTCGGAATGTCATATCTGACGCTTGCTCTTCCTGCCGAAAAGCTATTAAGGTGAACCGTATATACCCGCGGCAATACCGATACGGCACTGGTCGTAAAATTCCACAGGCTTGACCATACACTCGTTCCGAGGCTGTTGGAAGCATTGACGCGCCAGTATATTTTCTTACTGACCGGTAACTTGTCCACCGATGCCGACGCATTATAAAGGCCCGCCTGATCATAAATAATGAGAGAAAAACTTGATTCGTTGGATACCTGCACGCGATAGGAGGTTGCGCCATTTTCGAGGCCCCACGTGAGTGTCGGGGATGTCGACACATTATTGGCCCCATTAGCAGGCGATACTAGTGACGGCGAGAGAGGAACCTGCATTGATATGGTCGAGAAGCTCCACGTCCACAACCATGCACTCGAACCTGCAAGATCGCTTGCGTTGACACGCCAGTAGTATTGTTGGGCATTTAAAAGGCCTGTTGCGGAAAAGCTGGTTGTTGTGAGGTTGCCCCCATCGGAAAGAGTGCCTGCGAATTCTGACAGGGTTGCTACCTGAACGCTATAGGAGGTGGCATGCGCTACTGTGCCCCACGAAAGCGTTGGCGGCAAAACCATCCCGGTTGCCCCATTTGAGGGAGAGTAGAGATTCGGAGCGGATGGCACCTGGCCAATCCAAGTAAGAAACCAGCCTTGATTGGTGGTTTGGCCGCCAATGATAGTCGTCGACAACCCTGAGTCGACGGTGTAGTTGGGTTTTGTCACCTTGAAAACATAGGTTCCCGGAGAAAGTCCGCTGAAAACAGCATCACCGCCTGCATTGGTTACCTGGCTGAGGGTTCCTCCGACAATCATTTGCACTGTCGCTCCAGGGATTGTCGTATCGGCGTTTAAATCGTAAATGGCAACATTTAGATTACCGGGAGATGTATCATAAGGAGAGTATGATACCGTCCCGCAGAATTGCATGGGAAAGGTGGTGGATGTCCAGTCTGCCGTATTGCCCGATGTTTCCCCATAGATAGACCAGCATTGCGTATCGAATGAAAGATTCGAATCAGAAAAAACATAGGGTGCCGATCCGGAGCAGAACCAAATTCCTGCATCACTATTAGTGAAGATTGCAAATCCTATTTTTTGAGAGGGTAGCAGGGGACCAATCGTAGAAAGGTCAATAGGGATTTCAGTATACCCTGTTGCAGCTATTGAAAAATTACTCACCGCACCAACCTTGACCCATAGGCCATCGTTAATTGCCGGATTGGCAGCCTTGGCCCAAGGCAGACCGTTCGGATGCATCCACACTTCAAGGGATGATAAGGTCTCGGGTCTATATGCAGGGATACTGATTCGACACAACTGGACAGGTCGCAATGCGGTGATTTGGAATGTTATACCCAAGCTGAGGCCATTTGGCGCAAGGTTTGTCGAAAGCACATCCGGGCATTGCGAGAACACCGGCAGATAGATCATCAAATTCGCTAAAATTGCTCCTGCAACCGATAACCACTTGCAGGAAACGATGCCCATTTTGCCTGTGCTTCGGAAAAATTGAATGGGGACCATACAACCTCCTGGAGAAGGTTATTGATGCGTCGATTCTATAAAAGAGGAATTGCTGCTGCAAACATGCAGAGAACATATAGTAATATACTGATTATCCAACGCATAGTCAATGCAGATAAAAATCATGTATCATTTTAATTGGCAGTTGCAACGCTTTTCTACATGAGTGAGGTAGGTGAGATCCCAGAGGACACGCGCCGCAGGGAATGCCAATGAGGCTCATATATTATGAGTTAAAGAGAGAAGTATAGGAAGGTCTTTCTTATCATTCTATTTTTCTATCTTTCCAACTATTTTGCCTCTTCAGCCTGCGGTTCCACATGTATCGTAACATACGCCCCGGGAAACGCCTCCTTGACCGCATTCTCGACCTTGAAGCAGAGGTCGTGCGCATCGCGGAGTGAGGTGCTGCTGTCAACCTGAATATGGAGATCGATCTCCCGCCGGGAACCGCTCTTCCGGGTGCGGAGTTTGTGGTAGCTCGTGATTTCGGGATGGGTGCGGATGATTTTTTCAATGGCATCGATCTCATGGTCCGGAAGCTTCTGGTCGGCCAGGTCGGCGATCGAGCGGAGGGTGAGATCGATCGAGGCGCGAATGATCAGGCCGGCCACCGCGATGGCGATGAGCGGGTCGAGGAACACCAGGTGCGTTAGGCGTATGGCGACCAGGCCCGCCATAACGCCGAGCGACGTGAGCACATCGGCGCCGAGGTGCGCTGCATCGGCTTCGATGGCGATGGAGCCGTGCTTCTTTGCGGAATGAAACAGGGTGCGGGAAACCACCAGGTTGACGATGGTTGAAATCGCCATGACCCCGATACCCCAGTCCCAGTAGTGGCTGACAACGACACTGTGAAGATTCAGGAGCTTCTGAATCGCCTCGGCCACAATGATCCCGGCCGCAAAAAAAATGAGCAGCGCCTCGAAGAAGCCGGAGATGTTTTCGAATTTGCCGTGGCCGAAAGGGTGGCCCGCATCGGCCGGTTCGTCGGCCTTTGCAATGGCGATGTAGGCGACAACCGACGCGATAAGGTCGATGCTCGAATGGATCGCCTCGGAGATCACGGCAACCGAGCCCATCAGTATGCCGGCAACCACCTTAAAGGCGATAAGCGCGCTGTTTGAGACTATAGAAACGAGCACGACGCGGTTCTTTTCCATCAGAACAAAATAGCTTCTTCCCGGACCCAGGCTACATAACCACGCGCACTTCCAGCGAAAAAACGTTGTTCGGAGCCGCGGATATTCCCGGCGCCTGGCGCTTATCGAGGCGATAGGTGCCGTTTATCAGGAATCGCTTGCCTACCTTGATATCCGAGGTAATGATCACCTGGTTCGACACTCCGCCCTGGAACCCTCTTGCGATGCGGTAATCGTCGTCGCCGCTGAAGGGTACCACCGACCAGGTGTACTGCGCCCCGATCGTCCCCTTGGGCGTCGGCTGGAAGGTGAACGACGGCGAAAGCTGAGCAATACGTAACGCGTCGAGCAGCAGACATAA
>CAWDOZ010000130.1:0-18364 GCA_963803935.1 uncultured Fibrobacterota bacterium
TAATGATAAACGCAACCGCACTAGCCTGCTTGCGCGCTTTGATAACTCCGGCGATGGCTTTGAAAATATGTCCTTGCATCTCGCCGCTGATTGGCACATACCCTTTCATATAGGCAACGACTTCTCTTCCGGCATTATTCTTGTCTAAAACAACCGTGGCAACCGAAGCGAGCAGGATTATCAAAGGGAACAGCGAAAAGATCATATTGAAGGCAAATGCGCCCGCCCACTGTGTCCCGTCAATCCGCGAAAATCTTTTAGCAGCTGACCATAGTATCGCCCCTGTGGTGCCGATTTTCAAGCCTGGCCACGTAGAAGTAATGAGGTTCAGCTTCATGCGGGTCAACCTTCACCCATGCGGCGACTTTGATGATCTTAAAGCCCGTAGCCAGGATGATGCAAAAGACGAGGTCGCTCTGGCCGGCTTCATATCCATTTTTCCGTGTCCTTAGGCCTGTTCGGCCGGGATCAATATCCTCGGATTTGATTGAAACAGCGATAAAATTTCCTGTTATTGATGACTCTTCGGGTCACGGTACACCGATTCCCCGATATCGAACTCAGGACTGTTTTTGACCGATTCCCGCGAGCGATCCAGGTAGACGCTTGAATCGGCCCAGTTCACCTTTGAAATCCATTGTGGCGCTATGAGTACATTTTTCCCCGGCAGCCAGTTCCCGGTATCCACTACAAGGTACCGGAGGGTCCATTTTTTATCGTCAACGATATAATCGACCACATGCCCGACCTCACCGTCGGTCGCATGGATATGGTACCCGGTCACCTGTCGCGTGCTGCGCAGATGAGGATCGTCGTGGCCTTTGGAGTCGGGAGATTCCACCGGCGGCGAACTCTCAAAGAGGGGGTACGGGGTTATGCCGAGCGTACCGCCGTAGCCGCCCTGCCAGTACATCGGCCACTCGTAATACTTATGGATCTCCTCCTCGTGCTGCCGATGCACCGGCCTCTCGGTGTCGATATCCGGGCTGTTGCGGACCTGGGCGCAGCTGAGATTTACCGACAAGGTATGAGACTCAGAATCATGTTTTTTCAAAGCAACAAGAGAAATGAGTACTTTGCGTCCGAGCAGCCAGTTACCCGTCTCCGCGACCATATAGCGGATGGTCCAGGTCGCATCGTCAAAATAAAACTCGTTTACCTTGCCAAGGTCGCCGTCGGTGGCCCGGATCACGTTGCCGATCATGGTACTGATACGATGTTGCATGGTGCTCCTCCGCTCTGTAAGGTATGCCTGCTCTGCCCGAAAAATCGTCGTAACGAGGTCATCGTACAAATAATACTGCCCGATCCGTTGCGGGGAATCTCACTTTTTCAGCTCATCCGCCTTCTTTTTTTCAAGGCTGTCCTTTGCCTTTTGTTCCGTTTTTTCCTTCTTTTTAAAATAGCCCCGCAACAAAAAATTGCTTTGCGCGGCATGGATATCCTCATTCAACCCCTTGCTGCCCTTTTTGAGACTCACGATAGTCTGACCGATATTATTCGCCATCGCCGAATCCTCGATTAATTTCCAGAACGTACCGTGTCCGTTATTGACTTTGGTCATCATATCCGCCAGCTGTCCCGAAATAATGGCGGCATTATCCGCGGTAACTTTCAGTTTTGCGATGATGGCATCGGTTTCAACCGGCTCCGTCGAAGCAATCTCCTGGCCGTCCTGCACCATTGCTGCGCCGCTGCTGCCCTGCGTTATATTAAGCAGCCGGTCGCCGATTATTCCGGCGGACCCTATCCCCACCTGACAATCGGTTTTAATGAACTGCCGGACGCTTTTTTTAATCAGCATTTCGACCCGCACGGTCGAATCGTTGATTATAGTTATGTTATCGACCGTGCCGACGTTTATTCCCGAAAAGCGGACATTGCTGCCGACCTGCAGTCCACTGACATTATAGAAAGTCGAGGTGAGCTTAAACACGGGATTAAACAGATTCTTCTGTTTTCCTATGATAAAAATGCCGGCGACAAACAGCGCAAGGCCGACTGCAATAAACAGTCCCAGCCTTATTTTGTAGTGTGAGGTCTTCGAATTCATAGTGTAATATCCCGGTTCATGGGTTGCTTCATGGCTATTTGAAAAACGATTTTATCGCGGCATCGGTTGAGTTTTCAAACATTTCAAGGTTTCCTTCCCTGTAAACCGCGCCGTCCAGCAGCATTATCAGGCGGTCCGCCGTTGCGCGGGCGCAGGCGATATCGTGCGTGATGATGATGGACGAGGTTTTGTATTTTTCACGAACATTATTGATGAGCATGCTTATTTCATCCGAAGTCACCGGGTCCAGACCGGTTGTCGGCTCGTCGTACAGCATGATAACGGGATCGACGACTATGGTCCGTGCCAGGCTGATCCGCTTGCGCATGCCGCCGGAAAGCTGGGAGGGCATCTTATCAAGGGCCTCGTAGAGGCCGACATGATCCAGAACCTCCCTGATTTTTTCATCCCTTTGCTCCTGCGTAAGATTTCTCTTGATTCTCCGCAGGGGAAATTCCAGATTCTCACGCACGGTCATGGAGTCGTAGAGTGCGCCGCTCTGAAACAGAAACCCGATTTTCTTTCGCAACTCTCCCAGGGCATTACGGCGCAGGGCTCCCACATTTTCTCCGAGCACTGTGATGGTTCCGGCATCGGGATCCAGCAGGCGCACGATGGATTGAATCAGGACCGATTTTCCCGACCCGGATTTGCCAAGTATCGCAAGGTTTTCACCCTCATAAAGATTGAACGAAACATCCGTCAATACTTCCTGGTTGCCGAACCTCTTTCTAAGGCCGCTTATTGCAATTGCCGTTTTTCGGCCCGATGCCGGGCCCGGGTCGCCCTGTGCCGGTTGGGTACCTAGTGCCATCATTTGCCGAAGTCCCTTAAAGCCATCCTGGAGAAGTTTGCCCATGGCGGCCATTGATGCATAGTGCGTAGCCTCACAGTAAATCGGTAATCTGCACGGCAATCATATCGACAATGATCACGAGCGCCGAGGATATCACCACCGCCGAATTCGCCGCAATGCCGACGCTTTCGGTTCCTCGCCCGGCGGTATATCCCTTGTAACATCCCACCAGCCCGATCACGGCGCCGAAAAAAAACGATTTTACCACTGCCGGAATAAAGTCCATAAACGTAATCTGGGCAAACGCCTGTGAAAAAAACAGGACAAAAGTTATATCCCCTTTGATATTGGCACCCACCCAGCTTCCGACGATGCCGAGTGCGTCGGCATACAGTATCAGGAGTGGAATCATGAGCGTGGCTGCCAGAACCCGGGGAACCACCAGAAATTTCAGGGGATTGGTTGCCGATACCTCCATGGCATCTATCTGCTCGGTCACCTTCATCGACCCGAGCTCGGCCCCCATGCCCGAGCCTATCTTCCCGGCGCAGAGCAGGGCGGTTATAACCGGGGCAATTTCCCTGATGAGCGATATTGCCACCATGCCGGGAAGCATGGCAACCGCCCCGAAACTGACCAGCGCAGGACGCGACTGGATTGTAAGGACGAGACCCATGATGATCCCGGTGATTGAAATGAGCGGCAGGGATTTATAGCCGATCTGGAAACATTGCCGTAAAAATTCCCTGAACTCAAAATCACGGGAGAAGGTTTCTTTGATGACGCCCGACAGGAATAATAAAACATCGGCGATTTCGCAAAATACCCGGGTGAGGGCGCTTGAGATTCCCGATAATTTCCCGCCGGGAAGGAGGGGTTGCTTCATCATCATCTATAAGGTGACCGGTGCAGGTGTGTGTACGGAACTAAGCTCTCTGGTCAAGCCATTCCAGCAGGGTACGGATGCTGCCCGTGGCCAGGGCTATGTTCGAGTCCGCCGCGCCATAATAAATATTCAGGGTATCGCCGTCCGGACCCACGGTATACCCGCACGGAAAGACGACATTGTTCACATCGCCCTGCCGCTCGTAGGGCTCATCGGGACCGAAAATCCACTCATCGCCCCGCTTCAGGCACTTCTCCGGCGTGTGGAGATCAAAGAGCGCCAGCCCGAGCCGGTAGATGCACCCCGCGCCGGTTATCTTTACCCCATGATAAATTACCAGCCATCCCCGCGATGTTTCGATGGGCGGTGTTGAAAGGCCGATTTTATTGGCGTCCCACCATGAGCCGCGCCGCGCCTCGAGCATGATCTTATGACTGCCCCAATGGCGCAGGTCGGATGAGTAGGAGATCCATATGTTCGCCTCGGGGCCGTTTACCGGGCGATGAATGAGCGCCCAGTAATCGCCGAATCGACAGGGCATGAGCGCGGCATCCTTGTCATCCGGTGCCATGACCTCGCCGAATCGTTCAAAGGAGTGAAAATCTTCGGTGAGCGCAAGCGCAACGCCCGGGCCTTCGTGGCTGAAAGCGGTAAAGACGACCGCGAACTTCCTGAGTTCCGGGATCCAGGTTATGCGCGGATCTTCAACTCCCCACAGTTCTTCGGGGAAGTGCTCGGGATCGGGTCGCAGCGTCGGTTCGGCATCGATTTTCCACCCATCCACCCCGTTCTGCGACCGGGCGGCGCACAGGTGGGAATGGCCGCGACGGTCCTCGACCCTGCAGAGAAGCAGCGTCGTTCCATCCGGCAGCAGGGCTGCACCCGGGTTGAAGACGCTGTTGACCGGATAGGGCCACTCCGCAGCCGTCAGAATAGGGTTGAGCTTATGGCGGTGAAAGAGCTCGGGATGGTGATTGTCCATGGCGATCATGCTTCCGTTGAGGGGAGGGTATTTTCCGCCAGCCGCAGCTCCATGAGCGCCTGCAGGAAGGCGAGGGTCGATTCGGCACCCTGGTTTTCATTGGGACGGTCGGGGTGCAGGCCGTCGCGGCACCCGCCTGTCGTCGGGTCGTAAATGGGAATATTCAAATCGTTGCGACCGAGGAACCACTCGAAGGCCCGCCGCGCTTCCCGGTGCCATCGCTTGTCCCCTGATATTTTATATGCCTCCAGGCAGGCGGAAACCATTGCCTGCGCTTCCACCGGCTGCTGGTCGAAGCGCACCCGTTCTCCTCCCCGCTTATAAAATCCGTTGGAGCCGATGGGGACAAAATGTCCCCCTTCCTTGTCGGCGCGCTGCAAATCGGCCAGCCAGCTGAGCGATTCAAATCCTACCTCCATCATCGCGGGATTGGGTATCCACCGGCCGGACATGATGAGAGCATGCGAAAGTGCGGCATTGCAATAGGTCAGCGAGTCCTCGAACCAGCGCCAATCGTCGGCGCGGTTGCTTTCGTACATTGACAACAGCCGGTGTCCCAGCTCCTCGCGTACCTGGTTGGCCTCCCGGGCGCCGGCAAAACGCCGGAGATACTCGTGAATACCGATGAGCGCAAAGGCCCATGCCCGCGGGCTGGTCGTTTTCAAAATCGCCGGCAATGCCTGTTCGAACATCCACCCGGCCATGTTGTGCAGGGCAATCGAGGTTGAGCGGCCCAGCACCATGCCCAGCGACCAGAGAGTCCGGCCATGGCTGTCGTCCGATATGCCCTCCTTGAGCCAGCGGCGCTGGTAATCCATGACATTGTGGAATCCTCCGGTATTGGTATCGAAGGCATACCAGACAAAGGCAAGGTAGCGCGATGCGAGATCGAATGCCACGCCGCTGCCCGCCTCCTCCAGGAGGGCGCTTACCATGAGAGCCCGGGCATTGTCGTCGGTCGTATAGCCTTCGCGGTAATTGGGCACGGTAAAAACGGCATGCTGCAGCATGCCGGTCTCATCGGTCATGTGGCGCAGGTGGTCGAGTTTGAGGGGCGGCAGGTCGCCGAAGCTTTTATCAAGCGCCTTGGCCGTAAAACCGGGAGCGGAAAAGTTGCGTCGCTCGGACCGGGCTCGTTCGAAACTTTCCCAATACCGCTCCGCAACCCGCGGCCAGATCATGGAGCGGCCGTACAGGTATGCTCTTTTCCGCATGGCGTGGCGCCTTGCATCGTTGCCGAGCAGGTCGTTGACCTGTGCAGCCAGTGCGTCCGGATCGTGAAACGGTACCAGTACGCCCCGATCATCGGCCAGGAGCTCTTCGGCATACCAGTAGGGCGTCGAAACCACGGCCTTGCCGGCGCCAAGGCTATAGGCAAGCGTACCCGAGGTAATCTGCGCCGCGTTCAGATAGGGAGTGATGTAAATGTCCGCGGCGCTGATGAACTCGATAAGCTCATCCAGACTGACAAAACGGTTGTAGAAGATGACCTGGCCTTCCACGCCCTTCTCCTGGGCAAGCCACTGGAGCGACAGCCGGTAGGTTTCGCCCTCGTTTGAAAGCACGTGCGGATGGGTCGCCCCGAGAATGATATAGACCACGTTCGGGTGTTCCGCAAGAATTGCGGGCAGGGCATTGATGACGTTTTCGATTCCCTTATTGGCCGACAGCAACCCGAAGCTGAGCAGGACTATTTTTCCTTCCACGCCGAACAGGTCCTTATGGAAGCTCGGGTCGACAAACGGAACATCGGGAATCCCATGCGGGATGACGTCGATCTTGTCGATGGATATATTGTAAATGTCCTGCAGGAATTTTGCCCCGAGATCGCTCATAACCACCAGACGATCCGAAATAGCCGCTATTTCCTTGAGCACCAGCAGCTGATCGGGATTCGGATTGTCAAGGATGGTATGCAGGGTCGTGACGATCGGCATGCGCAGTTCCTGCAGCAGCGCGAGGAGGTGGCTGCCCGCCCGGCCACCGTAAATGCCGAACTCGTGCTGCAGGCAGACGAGGTCGACATTGTTGATGTTCAGGAAGTCCGCGGCGCGGCTGTAGGAGCGGATGTCCTTTTCCGTCAGCTCAAACCGGACCCGGGGCGGATAGGCGTACCCGCCCTCGATATCATTGACCGGCAGTGCAATGCACGAGGCTTCGGGGTGGCCGGCAGCGATCGCTTCGCACAGGTCTGTGGTAAAGGTGGCAATGCCGCACTGGCGCGGCAGGTAGTCGCCGACAAAGGCGACGCGTTTGATCGTGCCTCCCGTCGCTTCACGGGTTATTATATTTATTCCAGTATCATCCGTCATCATTCTCCCCTGGTAATAATCCCCTGCACGTCTCCTTCGTAAGTATGATCGTAATTCCTTCGATGACTTCTCAATTCAAGGAGACATTGACTGCAATTCCAATGCCGGGATAGTTCTGGTTGTACATGTAGTAGCCGCCGTCGGTATAGTTAATGTACACGTTGTCGTTATTGTACCAGTCGCTCGACCAGGTTTCGGGCCACGGGTCAAGCATACTGAACCAGAATCCATTGCAATAAAATCGGGGGTGGCCGCCATATATTACCAGCGAGAAGCGGGACATCCGGAAATCATGCCCCGGACCGAAATAACCGTCGAAACGGGCCTGGGGGATACGGTAGCCGTTGTATCCTCCGCGCTGCTGCCAGGTGCGATGCTCGGCCTGCCAGTTATGGGCGCGATGCTGCTGCCAGACCGCCTGACGCTGTTCCTGCGGCACCGGCTGCCCGTGTGGTGCAGACCGGTTGGCCTGTGCCTGCTGGGGCCGATGGGTCTGCGGTGATGCGGGATGCTGTCCCGGTTGTCCCGCTTTTTGCGGCGACTGCCGGTGCTGTCCTGCCGGACCCGCTGCCTGAGGCGACTGCCGATGCTGTCCCGGCTGACCCTTGGCCGCCTGTTGTGCGGGCTGATGCTGCCCCTGGCCGCCCTTAGGTTGTGCCGATTGCTGAGGCCGGCTTTGGGGAGCCTTGGCCTGGTGCTGTTGTCCTGGAGCCGCCTGCGCCTTTGACTGAGGCCTGGCCTGCTCGTGTTGCCCCTGCGGCTTTTCCGACTGGGGTCTGGCCTCCTCCTGGTGCTGCTCCTGGGCATAACGGGGAGCAGCGGTTGCCAGCAGCAGTAGAATCCCCAACCGGGCCGTCATGACCATTGTTGCGCGATTGAATTCTCCCATACATCAACCTCCGTTTCATTGTTATTGCAATAATTTCAGAAAACTACCCGGTAACTGTCCGCCGCCACCGTTGAAGCGGCGACGGCTTTCCATTTGCCTGCAAAAGAGATCGATAGCACTATTATAGGTATTTCCTGATACAAGGGCCAAATTGCCCGGACAGGCCCTCACCGGATGCTGCTTACCGTCCGCGTCTGATAATCCGTTCCCTTGCCAGCTCGTTGGTCACCAGCGCGGCAATGCCGCTCTGCAGGTCGGTCACGGAGCCGGGATCAGGGGTCCTGCTCGTTGCGCTCCAGATCATATGGCCGTTCGGTCCGGTCGTGGCGACATCGATGGTGCGAATGGCGACCGTTTGCGAGTCGATGTATCCCGGGTGTTGCACGACCGTATAGTAGGTCCAGTAGGTCGGCCAGAAATAGCTGTAATCATTATGTCCGACGATGGTGTTATGTTCCGGAATATAGCGGGTATCGGTTTCGGCGGGTTGCCTGAGAATAACCATAATGCCGTCGAATCCGTTCGCCTGCACGATCGAAATCACCTCATTGGAATCCGGGGGAAGATCGGGAAACAATACATACGATGGCGTAGCGGCCACGCCATGCCGCACAAGCTGGCCTGCAAAGGCATCCTCCCAGATGCGCCGCTTTGCAGCATCCTTTCTCACGGCAATGACCAGCATCTTCCCCAGAGGAGGCGCCTGAAAGGCTTGATCGTGCCATTTATTGACAAGACTGGAGGATGTCAGGCAGCCCGACATGCAGCTGATCAAACAGCCAAGCGCCAGCGCCGCTGAAGCCCTCATGAACGAATGCATAGGTTTACCCTTCCCGGCTACAATATTTTTTCCCGGCGGATGATCCTCACCAGGATAACGATCACCGCAATAACCAGAAGAACATGGATGAACCCTCCCATGGTGTAGGAGGTAACCAGTCCTAAAATCCACAGCAATATCAGAACAACAGCTATCGCGTAAAGCATAAGCCACTCCTTGTATTTTCGTAAACCGTCGCGGTATGCCTTGCCGGCTCCCCGATAAGGCTACCGGTGAAACGCGCTCAACCTTACTGCTCCCTTGCCGGCATGCACCGGAATTTCGCTCCTGCGCCTCTGCAATGCATTCAGGAGATTGCTTTTCTCGATGCGGGATGCATTCACTTTTTCAACTTCCTTCTCTGCCCGCAGCCAGTCTTCGAGGGGGCTGCCGGCATTTCCCTTCCGTTCAAGGTACAAATCGTAAGCAAGTGCTTCGATGAGCCCGTGATCGGCTCTCATGAAAAACTCCTTTAATGATTGTTTAAAACGCCCCGCGCAATTGACATATAACACCGCATTGCAACGTTATTCATATATCGCCATCATCAATACCTTCAAGATGCTCTATATCGAACCAGGTGAATTTCCTGTTTTTATCAATAACCAGCATTTCCGTCCTGTCGCCGGTTACGCGCATGGCATAGGCATGCGAATGGTACTCCTGGTCATCCTTGACATGAACGCGCAGGGAAACCTGGGCGATAATGGGCGTTTCGGCCCGTTTCTTGAGTAACGGCAATATTTTCATTTTCATGGCTCCCTCCGTCCACGCAATAGCGCGCAAAATACATGCCAAGGATTTATCATATGGAATTGTTACGGTAATCATGTGCCTTAATCTTATAAACAAGAGGCTTTGTCTCATTAATGAGACTTAAGCACTCCGCA
The DNA here is from genome assembly GCA_963803935.1 of uncultured Fibrobacterota bacterium. Lineage (GTDB taxonomy): Bacteria > Fibrobacterota > Chitinivibrionia > Chitinivibrionales > Chitinispirillaceae > BOG-1184. The sequence continues at coordinate 9,629 of CAWDOZ010000130.1, forward strand.
CTCATGAAATCGGCATGTTCATTGTCCGGCGGGCTCTATCCTTTTCGCGAATAACCCCAACTTACCCTCTCATGGAGAGCCCCGGAGCAAATTCGGCTATAATAATCCGGAGCTGGCATGGTTATTGCACATTAAACTATACGGAAATTGACAGTGAGCATGCTGATCTTTAATTCCCCGCAATACCATTCCTGCCCCTTGATGGTGAGCATTCGAAGAGATCTGATAGTGGAGTTGCATATTAATTAATAGAAGTAAACAACCGCCGGTTGTTTACATGGTTAAAAATTGGTCTTCCGACCAGGAGGAGAGTTTCATGAATCCCAATCATCATACCGAATCTGCCGTAGCGGTTCGAGGAACATTGCTTTTCAAGGCGCTGCTGACCGTCGCCCTGCTGTTGCCGCTCGCTGCCTCAGCGGCTCCCGGAGCGCCGGTGCTGTCATTCCCGGCAAACGGCGCACTTAGTCAGCCACTATCGCTTGCCCTGGACTGGGGCAGTGTTGCGGCTGCCGCCTCCTACAGCGCCCAGGTATCGACAAGTTCAAGTTTCGGCACCACCGTGTTCGGTCAGACAGGCATCACTACCGCTTCCGCGACAGTGAGCGGCCTTACAATTAATATGATCTACTACTGGAGCGTTAATGCGTCTAACGGCAGCGGGACCAGCTTGTGGGCGACTGCCGCAAGCTTTACGACGATTACCTCTAAACTTGCGCCGGTGAATCTTGGAACAGCCGGCAATTTTGCGATCCTCTCAAAATTCGGAGTTTCAGCCACCGGAACCACATCGGTTGTCGGGAATATCGGCGTCAGCCCCATATCCGCTTCAGCCATAACCGGATTCGGGCTGATCATGGATCCTTCGGGGGTCTTTTCAACCTCATCGCTTGTCGATGGGAAAATCTACGCGGCCAACTATACGTCGCCAACCCCCTCTAATTTGACCACTGCCGTGAACAACATGCAAACGGCGTATACCGATGCCGCCGGGCGGCCGACGCCCGATTTCACCGACCTGTACAGCGGCGACCTTACCGGGCACACCCTCGCCCCGGGTCTCTATAAATGGAGTACCGGGGTCCAGGTGGACGGCAGCGGCGCGGTTACCATTTCGGGAAGCGCTACCGATGTCTGGATATTTCAGATTGCGCAGAATCTGACGATGGCCGACGGCGCCATGGTAACGCTCAGCAACGGCGCAAAGGCTGCGAACATCTTCTGGCAGGTCGCCGGCCAGGTTACGCTTGGAACGACGTCGGCCATGAAGGGAATTATATTGTGTCAAACAGCGGTGGTAATGAACGCCGCAGCGGGCATGAACGGAAAGGTGTATGCTCAAACCGCGGTGACGTTAATCGGCAACCCGGTTGTCTCCTCGGACAGCGGTTCGGTTGCGGCTCCTGCAACGCCCGTCCTTGCTTCGCCGACAAATAATGCACTGTTTACCAAAAACACCGCACTCACACTGAGCTGGAACACGGTCGCTGCGGCGACGGTCTACACGGTCCAGGTAGCGACTGCTTCCACATTCGGCGCCACCATTCTGTCGCAGAGCGGGCTGACGGCTTCGGCCAGGTTCACCGGCACCAACGGCATCCGCTATTATTGGCGTGTCGATGCGACCAATGCGGGTGGAACGAGCGTCTGGTCGGGTGTCTGGACCTTGACTCCTTCGGTTTCCGTAATGCACTACCCCATTTCGAAGGGTACCTATATATTCTCAATGAAACAAGCGGTGATCGCCTATTCTCTTCCGAAGGCGGAGCAGGTGGAGATCTCCCTCTCTGATATACTCGGCAGGACCGCGATGACCCTTAATCGCCGGCAGGCGGCGGGTTCCTATTCCATCAATTTGAAAGGCAGCTCGCTTGCAGCAGGCCGGTATATCGTGCGGTTCAAGGCGGGAGCCTTTGAAAAACAAACGGTGATGATGGTAACACGGTAGGTTCTCGGGCACAGCTCTTATCCTTTTATCTAATAGTATCGGGGGAGGTGTATTATGAAACGTCTCTGCATTGCGGCGGTTGTTGCATCAACCATTGCGCTCGGCGGGTGCATCGGTTCCTTTACCCTTACCAACCATGTCTACAGTTGGAATGAGAAGGCGACCGACAACAAATATGTCAACAGCGCCATTTTATGGGTGCTGCTGATTGTGCCGGTCTATGATGTGACCCTGTTCGTCGATTTCGTCGCTTTAAATACCATAGAATTCTGGACCGGGAAAAATCCCGTGGCATTCACCGGTCCGGATAAACATGAAAAAGTGGTAGTATCGCACGGCAAGAGCTATAAGGTCACGATGGGCAATAATGCTATTACCGTCGATCGTCTCGACGGGGCATCCGCCGGGAGAGATTTTTCAATTCGCTATGATGCCGCAACAAAGACCTTTTTAATGGCCGACGGACAGGGCGTGACAACGAAGGTCGCCTCTATCGATCAAGCGATGCTGACACTGTACGCACCGGATGGCCGGGTAACCACACGCTCACTCGATGATCAGCCGATGCCGGTGGCATTTGCACGCTGAAAAAACAAAAACCATTGCAGTTTGATTTGTAAAAGGCCTCCGGCGACTCCTCGTCGGGGGCCTTTTTTTGCTTTTTGCAAAAAATATTTTTCCGGGGACCCGTTATATCAAGAGGGATTGATTATCCTAGCTTTAATATTTTTTTTGACCTTATCGATCAACTCGCCTGCATGATACGGTTTGGGTAGACTGCTGTTAAACCCATATTCGCCCGGATTCGCCATGATCGGGTGGTCGGAATATCCGCTCGATGCTATAACCACAAGATCGGGGTCAATAAGCCGCAGCTCCTGTATGGTATCCGCCCCGCCTCTCCCGCCGGGTATGCTGAGGTCGAGAAAAGCTCCAATTATGGGCGTGCCTGAGTGAAGAGCAGTTTTTATGCAATCGATTGCCTCATCACCATTTCGTGCTTCCACGATACAGTAGCCGATTTTAGAAAGAACCGCCGAGGCGACGTCACGGATGGATTCCTCATCATCCATAATGAGGATTTTTCCATCTCCCTGGTATTCCTCCTGATAGAAAGCACCATTCTTTTCAGGGGGAGCTGCTGCCGTATCCTGCGATGCGGGAAGGTAAATATGAAAGGTCGTGCCTTCCGAAACCATGGATTCTACATCTATCAATCCATGATGTTTTTTGACAATAGAATTACTTATGGCGAGGCCCAATCCGCTTCCTGCCGCCTTGGTGGTAAAAAATGGATCGAAAATGCGCTGCATGTCCTGCGAATGAATACCGGCCCCATGGTCGCGGATGGATATTTTAAGGAATTTTTGAGCAGGGGGAAGCGATGATGGAATCTGGTTTGGAGGCACGTTGATTATTATAATCTCGATACTCCCGCTTCCGGGCATGGCTTGACGCGCATTTAAAACGATGTTGTGGATTACCTGTGACATTTGATTTTCATCCATAAAACACGGCAGGAGGTTCTCCTCAATCGAAAATTGAACCGTAATAGCTGAGCCGCTCAATGCAAAATCTGCGCAATCTCTAACCAACTCCTCCATTGACTGTTTTTTTAAGACCGGATCTCCGCCTTTTGAGAAGGTAAGCAGCCGCTGTGTAAGGTACTTTGCACGATCAAAAATACGCCGCGTTTTTGCGAGTGTCTGGAAGGCCTGGTGTGCTCCCCCGTCCTCCGCATAGCTTTGGGCGAGATCGACATACCCGATGATCCCGGACAGAAGGTTGTTGAAATCGTGGGCAAGGCCGCCGGCAAGAACCCCCAGCGAATCGAGTCTTTCAGTCCGCTGAAGAATTTCTTCGCTTTTTTTTCGTAGCGTTATGTCAAAAACAGCAGTCAATATTTCCGCGGACGCCTCGCCTGCCTCGGGCAGAAGGATACTGGCTATCTCCGCAAAAAAAAACTCGTCGTTCCTCTTTTTCAGCCATATTTCACAAGTTTGAGATAGTCCGGGAGTAAGCGCCTGGCGATGTTGATGAAATAAATCCTTGTCGTCACTTTTGACAAAAACATTGAATGGTTTGCCGATAAGTTCGCTTCGTTCGATCCCCAGAAGCAGCGAAACGGTCAAGTTGGCCTCGATAATCCTGCTGGTGCGGTCCATCGACACATAGCCCACCGGCGCGAAATCATAGAGGTCGGAAAATCGCCTGTTGGAACGCTCTAGAGCGGAGTGCGATTGCCGCAACTCCTCGTTCTGCACCTCTAATTCGATTTGATGAACCTGTAATTCATGACTCAGGAATTTGAAGTCGGACCGTGAAATTTCTGGCGGTTTTGTTCCTGAAGACAGCAGTGCTTCCGCCCTTTTCCGGAGTTCAGGTAGTTTATTCCGGCCCGTTTTTTTGTCGTCATGGATCATCCTGTCAATCGGCGAACCTTCGTTGGCTGAATATCCTCCTGAACAGGTCCAGGAGGTCGCTTGCAGTATTTCCGACGATAATGAACGAGGGATTATCTTCCCCGATTGCACGGCGCCGGTTTTTTATCCAATCTTTTACCGATGCATCAACCTCGAGGGTCTTTATCCGGTGTGCATCGAGCGCTCCGTGTTCGAGAAGCTCCAGCCGGATAATAACCCCTGCCAATTGATTCAAGGTAAAATAATTTTCAGCGGTCACCGTTCCCCGGTCTCCGGCAATGGCCTCCATGCCGGCATCCAGAATTTTTACCATGGATGCCTGCTCGTCGCAACCCGTCTTCATAATTTGTTCAAGTACCCTATGTTCCTCGCCGCTTATGGAAAAATCGAGCATGATAATTACCTCAGGTTAAATATCCGGTGGGTGACCAGAGAACCGGATATATTGGTGACGCCGCGCAGTCGTCGCGGCACGAAGAATAAATTCCTCACAGGAAGTATCCTATTACTTCGATAACATTGAGTCCAAAAAAGAGCTGCGGAGATTTAAATTCATGAAGATTAATAATGACTCCGCCGGTTATCCCATAGAGCCAGGAAACGCCTATCCCGATATTTTCAAGGCTGAAAATGTTTTAAGTTGTTGTCAGAGTTGGAATCGACCATCACGACGTTATTAAACAGAATTATGCTTGGCGAAAAGAGGTAGTTATCGTAGGTCCCGGTCGCGTAGGGCGTAACCGCCAGTCCAATGCCCCAGCCCAATGCGTACTTGCCGTAGTTTTTTCCGACCGGGTAAATAGTCGGCCCGGAGTAGGCGGCCGCCTTGGGATACGGCATATCCATGGTAAATTGCTTCATGAATACATAGGCATCCTGCACAATTTTATAAATGGTAAAGTAGTACTTTTTACCGGGTTGCGGGTTTATGTCGATTTCCGACCGTGCATGCATCTCCTGGTCCAGGATCAGGGCTTCGGCATTCTGGTCATCGACGGAGATGATTTTTAACCGGTACCGGTCGGCGGCCTGCGTATCGATGCAGGTAATGGTAAGCTGCCTCTTGTTGGATGCCTGAGGGGACCATATATAATTGCTTTTTATTTCCTCAATGGTATCATGGTCCTTGAAACAGGCATAATAAAGCACCGGCGCTTTTTTATTGCCGGACTTCCAATAGGTCAGCTGGAAGACGCTGTCGTCGGGATTGCATCCAATCGCCGGACTTTTTACCATCGCTTCGGCCGGTTGCCCGGCATTCCCGATTTTCGCTATTGAGGCATGCAGGTTAATAAGCGGCACCTGCGTGCATCCCGCCAGCCAGAGTATAAGGGTTAATGGGATAACAGTCAATTTTATTTTCACAGCGCTCTTTTTTACCGGTTAAAGAATGATTTAGTTCGGGTATACTATCGATAACGAGGGCAATGTAAGGTTAATTGCCGAAATAGCATTTGTCAGATAAGCCAGGTGCGCACCCGATTCAGGTACTTAATTCGCAATAAACGTGCCAGATTCTTACCTTTCAGGCTCCTTCACACCTGGATATGGCCGCCATGCTGCGGTCCATCTTAGTCAATCATCTACCTCAAGGAGTATAATCTGCTATTTTCATGGTTCATCATTTTTTACCATGTCGGTTAAAATCGAATTTCTTCCTTGTTTCCCGGCAGTGTCGGCTAAGGTTCAGCCGTCTCTATTAACTAAAAAACCTCCTTGAAGGTACTATTTCCTGATTTCAAGATGATCAGTCTTATAAATAAGATTTTCCGCCCGGAATGGTTGGAGACAGGCCCGGGCCAATTGCAATGGGTAACGTGCCATGCCTCACGTATCTGGAGCGTAAGCCCTGCCTGGCGCTCTCCGTGGCAGGATTTCACTGCAGTTATTGATTAACAATGTAATAGCGGGCATGGTAATTGCGTACTTCTAAAAACTTAAGGACCTGTTCCAATCGGTTAAAGGCCAGTCGACGGCCGGAAAATACATAGGCAGCCCGCCCTGAATTTAAAGCCGGGAATTCCTTTTCACCAGTATCGGAGGTTTCATATGAGTAAAATCATTACCTGCATGTTCGCCTTTATGGCGCTTGCAACCAGCGGTTTTGCCGGAGACAGTACCGGCAACACAACCTACGGCGAACGGGCCGGGGCATTCTCAATCTCCCCGTTCGTGGGGTGGTATAACTACGACGAAACCCAGCTTCTCTACACCCGACCCCTTTTTGGCTTTCGGCTGGGTTATGACTTTACCAGTCATTGGGCGGCTGAAGTGGAACTGAATTATGCTTCCACGGAATATCCGATAGCCAATGGGTCCTCAGAAGATGTAACCGCCTATTCCTATCGGCTTGATCTCCTGTATAATTTCATGCCCTGTTCGATGCTGGATCCCTATCTTGCAGCCGGACCCGGAGCTACTTCCCTTTACTCAATCTATCCGGACGCGGTCCCCGGTAAAACCAATAACGATTTTTCCGTCGATGTGGGCGGCGGTCTGAAATGGTTTCTGTCGGAATCGTTTGCCGTGAGAGGGGACGTTCGCCACCTTTTTATTTTTAATAACGTAAACGTTGATCCCAACAACCACTCAATCCTGAATAATTGGCAATACACCGCGGGCGTCGATTTCCTGTTCGGCGGGAAAAAATGCAAAAAGGCCCCGGAAGCCATGGCAACAGAAGCCCCGGCTCCGATGGTAGCAGCTGCGCCCGAAGCGCCGCTCGAACCGATACCGGCTTATGAGCCGACCCCGGAAAAGACCAAATACTTCGTTTATCTGCATAATGTCGAGTTCGACATAGGGAGTGCCAATATCCGGCCGCAATATCGCGATGAGTTGGCCAGGGTGGGAGACTTCATGAAGAAATATCCTGCCACCAATGCCGTTATCGAAGGATACACCGACTCGGTAGGCACCGATGAATACAACATGCAGCTCTCGCAGCAGCGCGCCGACAGCGTCGTGAAATTTCTCGAGGTCAATTTCGGCATAGATTCCTCCCGTCTTTCTGCAAAAGGGTACGGCAAAACAATGCCGGTCGCCACGAACACAACATGGGCAGGGAGACAGGCAAATCGGCACATCAAAGCCATCATCGACGGTGCTCTCGATGTCGCCGGGTTGACCACGCCCCCGGACATGCTCGCAATGTCCCTGAACATTGAGTTCGACCCCAAAAGCGCGGAGATCCAGCCGGCCTATTACGATAAGATAAACCAGGTCGGCGATTTCATGAAGCAGTACCCGACTACCAGCGCAATTATCGAGGGACACACGGATAACGCCGGTACCGAAGAGCAGCTCCTTGCACTGTCCCAGGAACGCGCCGAAAGGGTGGTTGACTACCTCGTGAATAAATACGGGATCGATCGTTCCCGTTTTACCGCCAAAGGGTATGGGGATACCAGGCGCATTGCCTATAACAGCACCCCCGAGGGAAGGGCGAGGAATCGGAGAATCGACGCCATCATTAATTTTCCCCTTGCTAAGTAGTAAGTAAGGGACATTGAACAGCCAGGGAGTCCCGGGAGATACCTCTCCTGGGGACCTCTGGCTGTAACTATATCAAGGCAGCAATAGATTGATTCCCAATATAGGTTATCCGGACTGAGGATTCGATGCATGTATGGCATGACCGGATCACCTTGATAATAACCGGCATACTTATTGCATGATAATAGTTTATCTGCTTCTATTTTTGACTATGTAAAAGGAAACTACCATGCTTAAAAAAGATCTGTTTGCCGCAGTTAGCGGAATTGTTTTGTTCGCCATATCATCGGTCTGTTATGGCCAGTTCACCAGGGACACCGCAAGGGGAACTCCGGATGAAAAGATAATCCAGAATAATTCCGCGAGCGGTTCTGAAAGGGCCGATGCAAAGGGTACCGCCGATACCCTGCGGGTTAACCAGAAGGGGACCGCGGATTCATTGCTGTATAAGGCGCAGGGTACCGCAACTACCTTGCGCACCAAAGCGCAGGGAACCGCAGACTCGGTGCTTTTAAAGGCACAGGGTACCGCCACTTCATTACGGGCCAACGAGAAGGGTACCGCAGATTCGGTACGGGCTAAGGAGAAAGGTTCCGCAGATTCGATGCTTTTGAAGGCGCAGGGTACCGCCACTTCATTGCGGGCCAACCAGAAGGGAACCGCAGATTCGGTACTGAATAGAGCTCAGGGCACCGCAACCTCATTGCGGGCCAATCAGAAGGGCACGGCGGATTCATTGCTCTCCAAGGCGCAGGGGACAGCAGACACCTTGCGCACCGAAGCGCGGGGAACCGCAGATTCGCTGCTATATAAGGCGCAGGGGACCGCAACCACTCTGAGGGCCCAGCAATACGCAACGGTCAAGGACAG
>CAWDOZ010000131.1:0-4385 GCA_963803935.1 uncultured Fibrobacterota bacterium
TACCATTGCTCAGTCCTTGGCCAGCTCCACGGCGGCGCGGTTCAGGTTGCCCGCGTACTGTTCAAGCTGGTCTCAAAGCGCGCAAACAAATTGAACGCGTCGGCCGTCGATCCCGCGAACCCGGCCAGGATCTGTCCTGGAAGAGACGCCGGATCTTCTTGGCCGAGTGCTTCAGCACGTGGTCGCCAAGAGTCACCTGGCCGTCGGCGGCCATCACCACCTGGCCGTTGCGCCGCACGCAGATCACGGTGGTCGAATGGAATGTCTGGCTCTTGCTCATTGCGATTCACTCTTCCAAAGCGGGAAAAACTCGCAACTTGGATTATAAGGCCATCGACACCGTGTTGGCGCCGCTCCGGCTCGCCGCGTCCGCCGTGTGAGGCAGTCGCTGGAGCCCGCGCGGCTCGTCGCGCTTTTCGCGTTCGGTATCCTCAAATCAGGGCTGTTCTGGGGAGAACTCCGCCCGTAAATGACCTTCGCCAACAACAACGACTGGCAGATCACAGCGGCGTAATTGCGTCGCCACAATCCGTCCCTGGCGGTCTGGCTGGTGATGCCCGCCGGCCCACCACCGAGCAGATCGAGCACGCGCGCCGCCAGTTTCTGGTCCAATCGGGGCGTCTCGTCAACGGCATGCTGCTGGATGTCTACGACGTGGAAGGCGACGGCGGCCAAAAGCAGACTTTTCTCCTCTTCAACTACCGCATCCCGGCGTGGACTACGAGTGCTCGCAGGAGATTACCGCCATGCGAGGCTTCGTCGCGGTTTTGATCCTGTCGCGCGGAGAAACTACAACCCACGGCCCACTCCGGCAGGTCCGGGAACTGGTTGCGGATCCTATTTCTTATTGTCGAGGATACCGACGACATGCTGATCTTCAAAAATAAACACCTTCTGACCGTCCGATTTATACGTCCATCTCTCCTGAACGGCCCAGGTTTGCCTGACCGTGTCTTTTGCCGCCGGGTCTCCGAGGAGAAACTGGACGGTCTCCTGCCGGACGCCGATCTGGAAACGGCCGCTTTCGAGGCACTCCTTATCGGTTGCCGGAAGATCGGGATGGGCCATGAGGTACTTATCGATCTGGTCGGGACTTTTCCTGACGAACTGTTTTTCTCCGCCGCACAGGCAGCACGCCAGGGCGACGAGCAGAAGACAGCTAAGGCGTTTTAGATGCATTCGCGAAGCCCTCCTCGGTAGGGTAGATCTTGACCAGCTTGTTGAGCCCGACGACGCTCAGAACATCGTTGACATATTCATTCGGGGCGATGAGGACAAGCTTGCCGCCTCTTTTTGTCGCGGCATCGTGCCCATAAATGATGACATTGAGGGCTCCGCTGTCGAGATAGGTAACCTTCGACAGATTGATGGCAATGTTGACAGCGCCCTTTTCAAGGACGGTATTGAGATAAGACTTGAGTACAATAGAATCTTTGAGCCGGTCAATTTTTCCGGCAATGGTCACCATATAGAAAGATCCGCCCTCACTGCCCCCGAGATCCATGAGTCCTCCTTAACGGTCCAGGTCCCTGCCTCGGCTGATCGCCCCTCCGGCAGGGGAACATGCAGAAAAAGCTCCAGGATTCGAACAGCACCAGTAATATAATAGACTTACGATCTTCGCAGCTATTAAAATGCCCGCACCCGTTCACCCGTGATGGTAGGGATAATAGCATTTGGGCAGGGGGAAATAGCGCGTATTTCCGGGCGACGGCTTAGCCGGGCCGAAAGATTTTATGTATTTTTATGACGTTCTACCCTGCGGGTAGCTTCAGAGGTAAGGAAATATTTCGCTAACCCCGGTAAAAAAAGCTCCCGGGACTGCGAAAACAGCCTGCCATGCGCTCGCTATGCCTGTTCAACGGAGGCAACCTTGAGCCTGTTTGAAATAAAATGCCCCCTGTGCAAGGGAACCATCTGGATCGATCCTGCCACCGGAAAAGTTGTTGATCATCAGTCAGCGGATCACCAGAAGGGTGATTTCAATGAATTCCTGAAGAGCCGGCAGAAAGGCGTTGCCTGGGATGACCGGTTTCAAAAGGCCAGGGACGAGGAAAAAAAACGAAAGGCCGATATCGAACAAAAATTCAAGCAGGCCAAGGATTCTCCGGATACTGAAAATGGTGAAAAACCGATGAGTTCTCCCTTTGATTGGGACTGAGTACTTCTTTCTGAACCCTGGTCGCGCGTTTAATGAATATGCGCTGCTGTCTTATTGTTACAAAATGAAAGGATGAGTAATGAAACGGCTTTCGGCGGTACTGTTTTTTTTGTTGCTTGTAAATTGTCTGCAGAAACACTATCCGGACGGTCTCTATGCCCGGATTACGACGACCAGAGGAACTATTGTTGCGGCACTGGACTACGAAAAGGCGCCCATGACCGTTGCAAATTTTGTGGGACTGGCCGAGGGCAGGATCCACTCCATCCTCGGCGATACTACGCGGTTTTTCGACGGGCTGAAGTTCCATCGCGTCGAGCCGGATTTCGTCATTCAGGGCGGCGACCCCAAGGGGGACGGAACCGGCGGTCCCGGCTATTCTTTTCCTGATGAATTCAGCCCGGATCTGAAACATGACGGCCCGGGTATTCTTTCCATGGCAAATACGGGTCCGGGCACCAACGGGAGTCAGTTCTATATCATGCTCGCTCCCGCCCCCCAACTTGACGGCAAATCACCGGTTTTCGGCCATGTCATCGAAGGGATGGAGGTGGCCAAAAAAATTGTCGCCGGCGACAGGATGCTGACGGTCACCATCATCCGGTCCGGAGCCGGGGCGAATGCATTCAAAGCCGATCAGGCGGCGTTCGATTCCCTTGTCAGGGCTTCCGTCGCTGCCCAGGAACAGATGAAAATGCAGGCAGCCGAGGCGCTGAAAGCCTCGCTTTCACAAAAGTTCCCGAATGCGGTTGCACTGCCGTGCGGGATCCTCTATGAAATTCAGACGCCGGGAAAAGGGCCCAAACCCTCCAAGGGCGACCACGTCAAGGTGCACTACACCGGGACTCTTCTTGAAAGCGGCACCAAATTCGACAGCTCGCGCGATCGCAATCAGCCCTTTGAGTTCGATGTCGGCATAGGCCAGGTTATTCCGGGATGGGATCAGGCGGTGCTCGATATGTGCAAAGGCGAGCGCAGGACTGTGGTGATTCCCGCCACACTGGCCTACGGCGGTGAAGGAGTTCCCGGCGTCATTCCGGCAAATGCGACACTGGTCTTCGACGTGGAGCTGCTGGATATTAAACCGGCACGGTAGCAATGCTTTCTTTGACGAGTCGGACTTGTCCGGCTCGTTGGACCTTTCAGAGTGGTTCGCGGTTCTTATGCAGAAGCCGGGCGGCATCTATTGCCGAGAGCAGGCTTTCGGGAGAGGCGAGGCCCTTTCCCGCAATGTCGAATGCTGTGCCGTGGCCGACCGAGGTACGGATAATTGGAAGCCCGATGGTGATGTTGACTCCATGCTCGAAGTCCAGGGACTTGAGAGCAACGAAGCCATGGTCATGCAGCATCGACACGACGCCGTCGAACTCATGCCTGAAGGCGCGCATGAATACGGTATCCGGCGGATAGGGTCCCGAAATTTCGATTCCTTCGCCGCGCGCCATTTCGATCGCCGGGGCGATCATGTTTTTCTCCTCATCGCCGAACAGGCCGTTTTCCCCTGCATGGGGATTGAGCCCCCCCACCGCAATCCTCGGAGCTTTGGTGCCAAGCCGCTTCAGTGCGCCATCGAGCAGGCGGATATGGGTCAGCACCCGATCGGGGGTTATGAGGTCGATGGCCTGCCGGAGTGAGACATGCGTCGTCACATGAGCGACAGCTACGCCGCGCAGATAAAACACCATGGAAAACTCTTTGATCCCGCAGGCATCGGCCAGGATCTCGGTGTGGCCCGGGTGATTGATTCCTGCCATTTTAAGGGCCTCTTTGTTGATGGGCCCGGTAATGACGCCGGCGGCAATCCCTTCCTGCGCGAGCTCGATACCCTTCAGGATATAGGCATAGGAAGCCTTGCCGCATGCAGCGGATACCCTGCCGACCCCAAACCCGTCCGGCGGAAGCTGTTTCATGTCAAGAATCGCGATCCGGCCCGGCTGGGCGTCGCGGATATCGGTGACCACCTGGACGTTCGCCGTCTTTCCCAGCCGCCCGGCTTCGGGTAGAAGCGCGCTCAAGTCGCCGATCACCGCAACCCGGCAATCGCCGATGGCTTCGGACAGCAGCGCCTTGACGGCGATTTCTGCACCTATCCCGGCGGGATCCCCCATGGTCAGGGCAAAAACCGGTATTTCAGAGTATTGTTTCAAAGGGAGAGAATTCCCGGGATGGCGCAGGGACATTATTGAGGGGCTCGCCGGCGGGCGTGTGGTCAGGGTTTTTTATC
>CAWDOZ010000132.1:0-7906 GCA_963803935.1 uncultured Fibrobacterota bacterium
GCGGCTTTGCGCGGCTGCACCAGGGGAAACCATTGTAAATGGTTTCCCCACCAGAGGCACTAAGCTTGGTTTCCCCACCGAAATGATAATGAACCCTCCATTTCGCCCCGGTGATTCATTGTATTTTTAGCGCATGAATTTTTTCAGCCGCCTTAAAGAGGGGCTCAGCAAGACCCGATCGCAGATTGCCGCCATTGTCGGCCTTAAAACCGAATTTGACGAACAGTTCTACGAAACGCTGGAAGAAGCCCTGGTAGCCGCGGATATCGGCCTCACTCTTTCCCAATCAATAATCGACCGGCTGCGGCAGGAGATCAGGGGCAAGGGGCTCAAGACCTCGGCTGAGGCCTATGATGCGCTCAAGAAACTTCTCGTTGCGGATTTGACCTTTGAATCTCCCGCTCTTGCTCCGGCAAAGCCGTGGGTTGTGCTGGTGGTCGGCGTCAACGGCGTCGGCAAGACCACGACCATCGGCAAAATAGCCGCCTCATTCGCGGCACAGGGAAAACGGGTGATGCTCGGAGCCGGCGATACCTTCCGGGCAGGGGCCATAGAGCAGCTGCGGATCTGGGCCGACCGGACCGGGTCGGACTTTGTCGGCCAGCACGAGGGTGCCGATGCGGCCTCGGTGGCCTTCGATGCGCTCGAAGCCGCGCGCAGCCGCAATGTCGACGTCCTCATGCTTGACACAGCAGGGCGGCTGCACAACAAAGTCAACCTCATGAACGAGCTGGAGAAGATCATCCGCGTGATGCGGCGGCACACCCCGCTTGCCCCGCATGAAATACTCCTGGTGATCGACGCCACGACCGGCCAGAACGCGCTCAAACAGGCACAGGTATTCCACCGTGCCATCGGACTCACCGGGCTGGTCATTACCAAGCTCGACGGCACGGCGAGGGGCGGCATTGCGCTTGCCCTTGCCGGCGAGCTCAAGATCCCGATCAGGAAGATCGGCGTTGGTGAAGGCCTCGACGATCTCCAGGATTTTATCCCGCACGATTACGTCGAGGCGATGTTCGGGGACCTCGGCAAATCCTGATCGTAACCTCAGCAACCGACAGCGCACAATGACGGAAAAGATCCTGATTTCATGGAGCGGCGGAAAGGACTCCGCCCTTGCCCTGCACGCCCTGCAGCAGGCGGGCGAGTTTGAAATTGCCGCCCTGCTCACCACCGTAACGGCTCAATACGACCGGATAAGCATGCATGGCGTCAGGGTCGGGCTTCTTGAAAAGCAGGCGGCTTCTCTCGGCATCCCCCTTGACAAAATAACCATCGACAGCCATTGCCCATTTAACGAATGGGAAGAAAAGACCACGGCCGTGCTGCTGCGCCATAAGACGGCGGGCGTTACCGCGGTCGCTTACGGCGATATCTTTCTCGAAGATTTGAAAAAATGCCGCGAAGAAAGTCTTGAAAAAATCGGATTGAAGGGACTCTTCCCGATCTGGAAACAGGAGAGCGGCGCGCTGGCACATCGGTTTATCGACCTGCAGTTCAAGGCGGTCATCACCTGCGTCGACGGCAGGAAGCTCGACGGGAAATTTTCCGGGCGCGACTATGACGCCGCATTAATTGCGGATCTGCCCGATGGCGTCGATTGCTGCGGAGAAAACGGCGAGTTTCACTCGTTTGTCTATGCCGGGCCGAACTTCAATGAGCCGGTTTCTTTTAATAAAGGGCCGGTTGTATTAAGGGATGAGCAGTTTTATTTTTGCGACTTGATACCAAATTAAATCCCCCTGGCCTGAAGCCGCGAAAGACACGCGTCTTCAGGCACCCCCCTCCTGCAGAAGGGGGAGGCGATGCCTGCCTCGCTCACGCTCAGCAGGCGCTCTCGTTCCTCCGCAACGCCTCTTTTCGGTAGAAAACACCCGGAAAAGTTAGAAAAAATGTATGTGTGGCCTGAATCTTCGATCCGGGGGGATTTCCCGGCAGGTTTGCGCTCTTGACTCGGAATGCATTTTGCAGTATATTACGATAGGTGGGATTTTCCCACTTTCGTCGTTATGGAATAACAATCTTATCTGGAATGATGGAGAACCTTATGGCTGGAAAAGTCTTACAGGAATACGATGCGAAACTGGATAATAAACGCCGGTGCGTTATTCATGGTAATTTGCCCTTCGACCGCTATCATATTAAAATTTTCGACAGCGGTAAAATTGAAATGAATCCCCGCGTTCTGGCCAGTCCTGAAGAGCTCTCGGAAAAGACGCTTCGCATGATCTACGGATCGATCAAAAACCTCAAAGAAAATAAGGCCGGATCGGCTGTGGATTTTAAAAAATATGGAAAGTACCTGAAAGATGCGGACTGACCCGATGCCGTTTACCATTCGCATGGGATTCCCGGAGATGGAGAGTTATTGGCGGGATATTTGCGCCCGGGAAAGCAATGGAGAAATAGATAAGGGCGAGGTGAAAACCTTTAAAAAACTGTTGAAGACCTTTCATCATCTTTCAATCGATCCCCGGCACCCGGGTCTCAGCTCCCATGAAATAGTACCTCTATCGAAAATTGCTGGTTTTAAGGTATGGGAATCCTATTTAGAAAACCACGCCCCGGCCGCCGGACGGATTTTCTGGGCTTATGGCCCTGGGAAAAATGAGATTACCATTCTTGGAGTCGAACCGCATCCGGAGGACAGGAAAAAGGCCGGATATGCAATGGTTAAACTTTCCGAACTTCCGCCGCTCTAAGTAAAATATTGCATAAGGTTTATTCTTTCGAATCATCGAAAATAGCCGCAAAGCCATTGCAACGGCTATAAATTCGAACCTGGTTGCGCTCTATTGGACCATAGGGTCAAGAATCCGCAAAGACATTCTTCTGGAACGACGCGCAGGGTATGGAGAGAAAATAGTGCACGCAGTGAGTGCACAATTAACAATGGACTATGGCAACGGTTTTTCAATGCAGAATATCCGGCATATGCTCCGGGCCGCGGAGGTTTTCCCGGACGAGAAGATTGTCTCCGCACTGCGGAGACAATTTACCTGGACGCATCTCAAAACGCTTATTTACATTGACGATCCTTTAAAACGAGACTTTTATGTCGAAATGTGCCGCATCGAGCGATGGGACACGCGAACCCTTTCCCGGAAAATCAGCGGCATGCTGTATGAACGAACGTCCCTTTCCAAAAAGCCGGAAAGGATGATCAAAAATGAGCTTGCCGCATTGCACGATGATGACCGGATCACAACCGATCTGGTGCTTCGCGATCCGTACCTTCTTGATTTCCTCGGTCTCAAAGGCGCCTACAGCGAAAAGGATCTTGAAACCGCGATCCTGAACGATCTTGAAAAATTCCTGCTGGAATTAGGCACGGATTTCAGCTTTATCGGCCGGCAGAAACGATTATCTATCGGTAAATTCGATTACTACCTTGACTTGCTTTTCTTCCATCGCCGCCTCAAACGGCTGGTGGCAATTGAACTGAAAATCGGAAAATTCGAGGCGGCGCATAAAGGCCAGATGGAGCTCTATTTGAAGTATCTTGATAAATATGAACGCCGGGGCGACGAAAATGCACCGCTGGGGATCATCTTATGTCTTGAAAAGGACAATGAGGAAATCGAATTGCTGGAATTGTGGAAAGATTCCATCCATGTGGCAGAATATATGATTGGGCTGCCTCCGGAGGAGGTACTTCGAAAGAAATTGCACCTTGCGGCGGAGACGGCGCGGAGGATGCAGGAGAGGCGAAGGATCGAAAGGCGGGGGAAGAGCGTAAAATCAATAGAGAAAAGAAATTTGCTGCCGGATAAAGGGCAAAGTGGGAAGAAAAAATCAGACGGGGGAAAAAAATTAGGTTGATAATGGTTGCTGCTCAAATGGGGGAACCGGGCTTAATTCAAAGGCCTAAGGTAGGGGAACCGCCTACGGCGGGTTGCCCATTTTGCCCAAAAGGCAAAAATGGACCGATTATATAGCCTGAATTGTAGCTGCCCCTGGCCTGAAGCCGCGAAAGACACGCGTCTTCAGGCACACCCCTTCCTGCGGAAGAACGAGGCGATGCCTTCCTCGCTTTCGCTCAGCAGGCGCTCTCGTTCCTCTGCAACGCCTCTATTAGGTAGAAAGCACCCGGAAAAGCTATAAAAAATGTGTGTGTGGCCTGGATCTTCGATCCAGGGGTATTTAACCTATTCGATGAATCCCGTGAAAAGCATCCGATAAAGGGGTATATTGATTTATCGGTATATCGTCGGTTCATATCTGCAGGTGATAGATAACCGAGGCGGTCAGATTCTATTTTACAAGTATGTTAAGCCAGGGGAAATACGGCAAAAAAATTCGGCTCTATCTTGATACGTCGATTGTATCATATCTCTATGCCGATGATACTCCGGAGCGTCGCGACTGTACCGCCAAATTCTGGTATTTATTAAAAACGGGAATTTATACGCCGGTCATTTCTGATGTAGTCTTGATTGAAATCGGTCGATGCGTTGCCGAATTGCGCAATCGTCTATTATCGCGCCTTGAAGAGATATCATACGAGAATGCACCGGTGACCGAAGAAATCGATGATCTCGCGGGCAAGTACTGTTCCGAAGGTATTATTCCCAGGAAATATTATGATGATGCTCTGCATATCGCCGCGGCTACAGTATCAGCATGCGATGTGATCGTAAGCGGGAATTTCAGCCACATTGTGAAACTGGCTACGGTCAGGGGTGTCAAAGGCATCAATCTCCTCCTCGGTTATCGGGAATTGGAGATATTAACCCCGGATAGTTTTATTGAAGGAGGCGATGGGACATGAAAGCCTCGAAAATGATGGACATGCTCCATGGTATCAGACAGAAACATTGGAACGAAATAAAATCGCTAAAGGGTGTTGAACGCGTTGCGGTAATGCGAATGGAGGCCGAAGCCGTCCGCAAGAGTATTCAAGCCATGCCCTTGGCATCGGCTGTTAAAGAAACAAGCCTTGATTACAGCAGCAAGGCATCTCCAACCCTGCGAAAGCCTCGAAAAAATCAAGAGAGAACCTAACCATTAATAATAAAGCCTTTGGTGGGGGAACCGAGCTTAATTCAACAGCCTCTGGTGGGGAAACCTCGCTATGCGGGTTTCCCCTGGTCGGAGCCGCGCAAAGCCGCGTCTCCGACTCACCCCCTCCCGCAACGCCTCTATGAGGTAGAAAACATCGGGAAAAGAAAGAGGCTAAATGCTATGCCTATCCCCTTCCTTAGGGGGATCAAGTTCGGCACTGCCGCTTGGTGGCGCGTATCGCGCCGGGGAGAGGTCAAAACGCCCGCTCAGCGAGGCTGGGCATAGTTGACCTTCCTTTAATAAATGTTATTATCTTATAACAATTGGTTTCTTTATCAACTTTCCATGGCCCCAAAATAAAGGTTTCATGGGGATCCAATATTTTCAAATGCAGCTATTTATATTTCGTCGGTCCCTGTCATAATGTTTTTTTAGGAACAATATTCTTTTGAGTATAAAAAGGCCCCAGTACATTTTCCATAAATAGTCGCTTATTTAAATCCGTATCGGAGCTTCCACTATTTTCAGCAATTTTATTAACTGCAATTTTGGCTGCTTTCCTTGCATCCACAATAAAATGGATTATATCAATTCTGCCTTTTGTCCCTTCCCACTCATAAATATCTGTTTTTACTTTTGGAGGTATACCTCGGATAGTATATGCCATCTTAGCTTGTGAAAACATTTTACTTAGACCATGGTCGCCAATCTTGTTTTCACGAGTAATCAGGTCGATTTTTTTAGGCCTTCCATATTTATCCACTAAACTGTTAAATACACTGTCGTATTTAGCGTTATCATTTCTGCAATCAAAGGCAAAGAAAGCAGAATCTAAAAAATAATAAGATAAAGTTTTTCTCTGAGAATTCTCAAATACTGTTTCCTCAATGACATCAATTGTTTCTCTTATTTTTAAGCTGATAAATAATCGCATTTCTTCTGGAAGTCCATCAGGAGGCCTTTTGTAATGATTGTAAAGCGATGCAGATGATTTTATCAATGAATCAACGAAATAATAAGAGCTTCCCCATTTAATAGACTTATAACCATCAATTATGGGCGTATGTGATTGCACCATATTATAGGTAGTAATCGCTTTATTTGTATTTTGGGCATAGGATACACTTGTTAATGAAACAATTAACAAGGCAATAATAAAATAAACGAATTTCATAAGTATTTCTTAGGGGAAATTACTGCTTCGTTCATTTTGGTTATTCAATATTAATAAATTCTTCCACTTCCAGATTTCATCTTGACGCATGTTGCGGTGCCTTCATCGGTATTGTCATATCACTAATGGCCTCGATAGTACCATCGAAGGGATATAACCTATCCTCATTCCCCGCTATACCTCTTCTTCACCGTCCCCTCCACCAGAACCGTAAGGTCTGCCAGCGCCTTCTCCATCTTGAACAGCTGGCTCGCCAGCATGAGAAGAAATACGATCGCAATGAAGCCGAAGCCTGCCAGAACAACGAAGACTATATTTGCCATTTATCCTCCCGTTACAATGTTCCGCCCGGATCCATTTTTGGCGGACGCAGCATGCTGCGGCTCCACCTGTTGACCCCGGCGCAGGCGATCATGGCGCCGTTGTCGGTGCAGAGCGACGGGCTTGGAAAGCAAACCTGCGACCCCAGGCGCTGCCGCAGCGCCTCGCGCAGCCGCCCGTTGCAGGCGACCCCGCCGCAGAGCGCCAGGCGGCCGATGCCCGTTTTTTCCGCCGCGTCGGCGCAATTGTTGACCAGCGAAGCTACAACCGCCTCCTGGAATGCCTTGCAGATTGCCGGTCGCTCCAGGCGTATGGTTTCGGCATCCTTGCCGTTCAGGTAGTATTTCAGGGCGGTTTTGAGGCCGGAAAAGCTGAAGTTCCCCGGTGATGCGGGCATGCGGGCGACCGGGAATGCGGGTCCGGCGGCGCCGCTCGTGCGCTTCGCTTCCTCCTCGATTGCCCTGCCGGCAGGGTAGGGGAAGCCGAGCATCTTCCCGGCCTTGTCAAACGCTTCGCCTGCGGCGTCATCGACCGTCTGGCCGAGGCAGGCATAGGTGCCGATGTCGTCCACGCGGTAGATCGCCGTATGTCCCCCCGAGGCGACCATGGCGAGGAAGGGGAAGCCGATATCCGGATGTTCCAGCAGAATTGCGCAGATGTGGCCTTCGAGGTGGTTGATCCCGCAGACCGGGATGTTGTGCCGCACATGGAGGCCGAGGGCAAAGCTGATGCCGATGAGGAGCGCACCGGCAAGGCCGGGGCTGTCCGTCACGGCAATGAGGCCTATCTGGTCAATAGGCAGTGCGGCCTCTTCGAGTACCCCGGCGGCGAGGCGGTCGATCTTTTCGAGGTGCGCCCGTGATGCGACCTCCGGGACCACCCCGCCGTAGGCGGCGTGCTCGAGCTGCGAGTAAACCTTGTTCGCGATGATGCCTTTATCGGAGAGGAGCGCGACAGAGGTTTCGTCGCAGGAGGTTTCAATGCCCATGGTAATCATAAATCTGAAGGCCTTTATAGAAACGGCGTTGAGTAGTATCAGAGACGGGAAAAAATAGTTGCTGCGCTTAAAGTCCTTGGTGGGGGAACCGCGCTTAAATCTAAAGCTTCTGGTGGGGGAACCGCCGTAGGCGGTTCCCCCTGGTCGGAGCCGCGCAAAGCCGCGTCTCCGACACACCCCCTCCTGCGGGAATGCGCGGCTATGTCCGCCTTCGGCAGACGCTCGCGCACCCCCGCAACGCCTCCCATAAGGTAGAAAACACCGGTAAAACGGCACATTGATACGGTAGAGAACATGTTCTTGACAGATACATCTTTATCCCCCTTAAAAAGGGCTCAAGCCGCGGGCGAATAGGCCGCTTCGAGGCGGGGGATTTCTTTTTTTCCCTGTTTTTTCTACCCAAATAG